>JAEWEO010000068.1 GCA_023389295.1 Bacillota bacterium | reverse complement strand
GCACAACTGCAACGCAGGTATTTCCACTTATTATCACTAACTAATAGAATAAATCTTTAATATAAAAACTCTAATCATTTGATATATTATCTTACGAGGATAAAAACATTGTCTATTCTCATATAAGATTTATCGAAATGGTTAGAGTTTTTTGATTACATTATGAAGATTTTATTAAAAAATTGTAATTTTCTATGCAGTTATTTTGAAATGTGATATACTGATTTTCATATTCTGATAGATTTATATCAATCATGAATGTCGATAGAAACTATGAGAAAATATCTTAATTAGGAATAGTCTTTGGAGGTAACATGTTCGGATATGTGAATATCAATAAACCGGAACTTAAAATGAAGGATTTTTTTAAATATAAGGCATATTATTGTGGTTTATGTAAAACATTAAAAGAACGATATGGTAGATTAGGCCAAATGACATTATCCTATGATATGACATTTTTAATTATCTTGTTAACCTCTTTGTATGAGAGTGATACGTTAAAAGAGCAAAACCGTTGTATTACACATCCGGTGAAGAAACATGATACTCTTACCAATGAAATCACGAATTATGTTGCAGATATGAATATTGCATTATCCTATCATCATTTTTTAGATGATTGGAAGGATGAGAAAAGTATGGTGGGTCTTGCTGGTACCAAGGCATTGCAAAGAGCGTATAAAAAAATCAATAAACGCTATCCAAGACAATGCAAGGAGATAGCAGAAAGTCTTGAGCGACTTGCAAAATGTGAAGAAAAGGGTGAGATAAATATTGATATCGTTTCCAGGTGCTTTGGAGAACTAATGTCAGGGCTTTTCACCTACAAGGATGATATGTGGGAAGATGGTTTAAGAAAAATAGGTTTTTATCTAGGAAAATTCATCTACATCCTCGACGCTTATGATGATGTTGAAAAAGATATCCAACATGGTTCCTATAATCCTTTAGCCAAAAAGTATAAAACCGATGGCTTTGAAGCGGATTGTAAAAGTATGCTTACGGTGATGATGGCAGAGTGTACAAGGGAATTTGAGAAATTACCATGTTTATTGGACGCGGATATTTTGCGCAATATCTTATATGATGGGGTCTGGACGAAGTTTGATTTAATAAATGCAAAGAGAAATAGTGAGGAAGGAACAAAAGTATGATATCGAATCCATATTCAGTACTTGGAGTATCTCCAAGTGCATCAAATGAAGAAGTAAAAAAGGCTTACCGTGAATTAAGCAGAAAGTACCATCCGGATTCATATGTAGATAATCCGTTGGCTAGCCTTGCAGAGGAGAAATTTAAAGAAGTACAGGAAGCCTATGATCAGATTATGAAAGACCGTGAGCATGGTTATAGTGGCGGTGTCGGAAGCTCCGGGGATGAATCTGTTGAACTTAACAATGTGTTTAGCTATCTGAATGCAAGAAGGTATCATGAGGCTATGGATATTCTTGCAAGAGTACCTAATCGTACAGCCAGATGGTATTACTATAGTGCCGTTGCAAATGCAGGAATAGGAAATAACATTATGTCCCTGGAACATGCTAGACAGGCAGTGAATATGGAACCCGGTAATCAAGAGTATCGCAATTTCCTAAATCAAATTGAATGGCAGGGTCAAAGATACCAGAGTACAAGGTACAATAATACAGGATATGGCTATGGAGGTTATGGCAGAAATTATGGAAGTGGTAACTTGTGTTGTGATTTGTGGTGCGCTGACAGTCTCTGTGAGTGCATGGGAGGGGATCTAATTCCATGTCTTTAAATGCGAAGAAATTAGCATTTTTAGGGTTACTATTAGCCTTTGACGTTATATTATTAATCCTTAGCGGTATTATTGAGTTTAATACTTTATTTTTACTTGCTGCGGCCTCCTTTTGCGTAGGAATCGCAATTAGAGAGGCTGGTAAAAACATGGGATTGGGATTTTATCTGGGGAGTATTTTACTAGGTTTAATCCTTGCTCCAAATAAGCTTTATTGCATTACTTATGCCGGTATGGGATTGTATGTAGTTTTGATTGAATACTTCTACGATCGTTTATCAAAGTTTCAGGGGAACCGACTTCGGTTGTATTGGGTCATAAAATTTGTAGTATTCAATGTAATGTACCTTCCGATGTTATTACTTATGCCCAAGCTTATTTATACCGGTAAGATTAATTCAATTATAATTGTGGTTTTATTTGTGGCAGGACAATTAGTTTTATTTTTATATGACCGAGCTTATGATTATTTTCAACGTCATATATGGGGTAAATTAAGGATTCATTTGAAGTTATAATGAGGATTATGGAAATGGTCATGGATAGTGAACGACTAGATTAGCGAAATAAATGGAGAGTTGGTAAATATACACTTGATTAATAAAGGCTTGATCAATTGAAGGCTTGATAAATGAAGATATGATCGATGTATTATTAAAAGATGAACAATAGGATAATAGGTGGAGGTATTATGGCAAAATTTAAGGTGGCAGCCATATTTTCCAGTAATATGGTATTGCAAAGAGATAAGAATATAAAGGTCTTTGGTGAAGGGGAGAACGGCGATGTCATAACCCTTACGTTTATGGGCGAAGATTATGTTGCAAAGGTAAAAGATGAGTACTGGTGCATTGTATTACCTCCGCAGAAGGCCGGTACCGGATATGAAATGACAATTACTTGTAATGAGCAGGTAATAACTTATATAAATATTGCCATTGGTGAGGTTTGGTTAGCAGGTGGACAATCCAATATGGAGTTGGAAATAATTAATTCTAAGGACGGGGAAGAGATGCTTCATAATGACATTCATCCCAGAGTACGTTTTTACTATACGCCAAAGAATGCCATTATAGATGAGGAATTGTATGAAAGTGAAGAAAAGGCAAGCTGGAAGGAATTTAGTAAAGAGAATGCGCCAAACTGGTCTGCTGTAGGGTATATATTTGGTAAGAAATTAGCTGAGGATTTGGATTGTACCGTAGGGATAATCGGGTGTAATTGGGGCGGAACATCTGCTTCTTGCTGGGTAAGCGAGAAGTGCTTAAGCCAAGATGAGGAATTAAATACATATTTGGAGGAATACTTTAAGGATATCGGGGACAAATCCATCGAAGAACAGAGAAAAGAGTATCAAGAATATGAAGCTTATGCCTCAGTCTGGAAATCAAAGAGCAAACAAATGTATGATACAAATCCGGACATCACATGGGACGAAATCATAAAAGAATGTGGAGAATGTAAATATCCCGGCCCAAAGGGGTGTTATAATCCTTTGCGTCCAAGTGGACTATATCAAAGTATGTTACAAAGAATCATGCCCTATACCTTAAGAGGCTTTCTCTATTATCAAGGAGAAAGTGATGAAGGTAAGCCTAAGGTATATCAGAAGCTACTGACATCGTTAATTCGTCAGTGGAGGGAAGACTGGGAGGATCAAAAGCTTCCTTTTCTAATTGTTCAGTTACCGATGCATCGCTATAAAGCAAACCTGGATGATAAGAGCTGGTGTTATCTGCGTGAAGCGCAAATGAATACCTTTCAAACGGTTAAGAACACAGGTATTGCGGTCATTCTTGATTGTGGTGAATTCAATGAGATACATCCAAAAGACAAGCGACCCGTAGGAGAACGCTTAGAGCTTCAAGCATTGTATCACGTTTATCATAAAATTACAGAAGATGCTGCCTTTGGTCCAATTTACGAGGAATATCAGTATAAGGAACAAGGGATAGAATTAAGTTTTCAATATGCGAAGGAAGGATTTCTTTGCAAGGGAGAGGCCGTAGGTTTCGAAATTGCAGGTGAAGATGAAATATATCATAATGCACATGTTGAAATCCGAGGCT
Source organism: Bacillota bacterium (assembly GCA_023389295.1). Lineage (GTDB taxonomy): Bacteria > Bacillota > Clostridia > Lachnospirales > Lachnospiraceae > Mobilitalea. The sequence goes on along the minus strand of JAEWEO010000068.1, from coordinate 21,591 downwards.
CCAAGATATTCCTCTGCTCACCACAGATTAGTAATCCAAGGTACGCAAGATATTGCTGGACGAACTATGGAGATGTTTCTGTCTTTGGTAAAAATGGTATTCCCTTAGCACCTTTTCGAACACATAGAACAGAAAAATTGATTAGAGGAAGATAAAAACATGTTTGTTGTACTGGAACAAGTATCTTTTTCTTATGGAACACAGAGTATTTTCCATGATTTTAACCTAGAACTAACAGAAGGAGTTTCCTATGCCCTTATAGGTAAATCAGGTGTTGGAAAAAGTACTCTCCTAAACTTGCTAGCCGGGTTTATAAAGCCATCAAAAGGGACTGTAATGGTAAATCAGCATGAGGTTACAGCACCGCGAAAAAGAACATCCTATTTATTTCAAGAGCTAGGCTTATTTCCTTGGCAAACAGTAGCTCAGGCAATTGCCATGCCCCTTAGATTGGAGGCAAAATCGACTAACGCAGATATAGAAGCAGCAGTCTTTGCGCTGATGGAAGAATTGGGGCTGATGAATTTAAAAGACAAATATCCAAAAGAGTTAAGTGGAGGAGAAAAGCAACGGGTTGCGCTGGCAAGAACGTTAATCGGTAATCCGGATCTAATTCTTATGGATGAGCCTACGTCTGCATTAGATTCTATGACAAAAGAAAATATCCAGCACATGATCAGAACGTTTCAAAAGAAGCGAAGAGCTACATTACTCTTTATTACACATGATATAGAAGAGGCAGTACTACTTGGTGAGAAGATTATATTATTAAATCGGGACATGACATCGACCATACTTGATAATCCCTTGTATGGAGTAGAGAATGCGAAAGAACAGCTGAAATTTTATGAACTTTGTATTGGAATTAGAAAATTAATAAAAACGGAGAAGGGAAATCATGAAGTTGAAGAATAAGTTAATCAGAAGTCAATTTGTCGGTTTCCTATGTTTTCTATTGCTTTGGGAACTGTTGCATTTACTTCTTCAAACACGAACCATTCCTTCCCCCATGAAAACCATCCTTTATTCCATTCCGATCTTAGATAAGCTACTAATGCATACAGCTGGTAGTATATTGAGAGTGGTAGCGGGAATTGGCATTTCGATGCTTATTGGTATCCCGGTGGGAATTTATCTTGGGATGAATAAGTTGTTCAAAAGCTTATTTTCTCCTTTTTTATATTTTATCTATCCAATACCAAAAGTTGCTTTCTTACCTGTATTTATGCTACTATTCGGTCTGGGAAATGCTTCTAAAATCATTTTGATTATTTGGATTATCGTCTTTCAGATTATTTTATCAGTTCGTGATGGAGTGGAACAGATACCGGAGCTTCAATTTAAAGTAATGGATAGCTTTTGTGTAACCACAAAGCAAAAATACCGTTATCTAATTCTTCCAGCCATTTTACCAAGTATATTCTCTGGTCTTCGCATCAGCATTGGAATTTCTTTAGCGTCCTTATTTTTTGCAGAAAACTATGCTACCAATTATGGTATCGGATACTTTATCTTGAGTGCATGGACGAAGATGAACTACGTGGAAATGTTTAGCGGCATCTTATTATTAGGTCTAATTGGTGTCCTGTTATATAAAATCCTGGATTACATCGAAATGAAAATGGCTCCGTGGAATAGAAAAAATCTTATTTGATGAAACAAGACGCTTGCCCATAGCGACCGTCATAGTAAAAAAGCTTTTGCAGTGGAGCGAATCCCCATTACAAAAGCCTTTTTTTTTCATTATATGGAATCAGATTACTAATTCCTCTTACTAATATATGCTCCAATTAAGTAGAAGTCTAGATTTAAGATTAGGGTGTCAAAAGGTCAACTTTGAATATAGCATCGTCAAATTGCACATAAGCTAACTTGAATAAAAGTGATATAGTAGCTCGTTCGATGCGCAACTGTATGAAGTCGTTGGTACTTAGGTCCTGTATTTTAGGACCTTATGTACCATTACGTACTTCATCCAAGCGGGAGCGTGTTGCGAGTGAAGGAGCTGCTGTATCACTTGGTCAAGAACTTTATTGTGCAATTTGACGAAGAGAGCAATTTAGGGGACCTTTGACACTCCAATCGATTTAATCAATAAAAGAGAAGTTTGTTAATTCGTCATATTCATAGCTTTGGCTAATTTGACCCTTTTCCAAGGTCCAGTTAATTATGCTATCAAACTGATCTTTCTCAATAATACCCGCATACTTATAGTCTTCTGTTACAGTTGATAGGTAAGGACCAATTGCTTCCGGGAATTGATAATCAACTAGGATAGTGCTATATTCCGAAGGATCGGTTTCATTCATATAGTCGATTGCTTTGTTGTAAGCACGGTAAAAGGCTTTGATATCGCCAGCTCGATTGTTTACCATATCGTTGGTAAATTGTAGAGTACCGCCTTTGATACCTGCCTCCTTGGAACTACCAAGAAGATGGGCACCTTGTTGTACTAACATACTTGCCTGAGGCTCGGTAAAAACAACTCCATCGATCTGATTGGACAAAAGAGCTTCTGACCTTCCGGAAAAAGAAGGAATTTCAACAACTTCATAGGTAAAGCCATCCTTATCGGCAAATTCATCCATGATATATTCCAATACGAAGTTCTTGACTAATGAAATTTTCTTTCCACTTAAACCTTTCATTTCGGTGATCCCAGATTCGGGAGAGGATAATATTTTAAAGTCTTCGCTGATATCGGAGGTAATTATCATATCAATACCATTTTGCTTAAAGGTAGCATCTGTCATTACATCAGCAATGGTAGCATCCAGTTCCTTGGCTTGAACGGCTACATTTCTATCATTCGGTGAGGAAAAGGCTTTGATGGAGACCAAAACTCCTTCTTCTTCAAAAAATCCCTTTTCTTTGGCTAAAATAATAGGAATGGCAGCTTCAGCGGGAAGAATACCAATGGTAAATTCCTCCCCCGAAGGCTTGTCGTTACTACTTTGTGTTGGTGCTTTACTGCATGCGGTTAAGATAACGCTTGTGATTAACATGCTTGTTAATAATAATTTCTTCATTGTAACCTCCAAGTTGTAAGTATTCATTAAGTAATTGCGAAACTAATAAACTTTATGTGTTCAATAATGTAATCTATATAGTTTCACATACATCTAGTAAGTGTTTTTACTCTGTAATCTTCTGTTTAAATTCATCTAAAGTAATAAAGTAAGGGATAGCATCTCTATTAAGTAAAAGTGGATCTGTAGTTTGGTCATTAAATCCCGGTTTGCTGGTAAATGCCAATAAAAACCCTTTGCACTTTAATAGATTGGTATTACGAGGCTCGAATAAACCAAAAGGATAAGCAAAAACATCTTTTTCTGTTATGGTATCATTTGCATTGCATGATTCCAAATCCTTTGCAAATGCATCATCACTAGCTGTCATAATGATGCTTGTAGTATTACTACTTCTTGAGTGATAGGTATCCGTATGGTTTGCAAATTCAAATACATCCATAAGTTCGGCTAACTCCTGCTTTGCCATACATACCGACTGATCCGGATTGAATTCTTTTGGTTTATCATGTAACCATCCGCTAACCACAAAGGCTACGGCGTGGAACCCATATTTCTTCAATATAGGATAAGCGTATTTTTTAACCGATTGATAACAGTCATCAAAAGTAAGAAGTACGCTGCGAGGTGGGAGTGGAGTGTTATTGTAATAATAATCTTTTACTTCCTTCAGGGATAAGGTATGAAAATGATTATGATATAAATAAGCCATCTGTTCCTCAAAATGCTCTAGAGTTACAAAAAGTGGTGAGGGTAGTACGTCTTGATAACCCTGCTTCACATCAATGGAAGAAGGATGTTCGGGATCAAAGCTTGCTTTCTCACGGATTTCATGGTACATAAGAGTTCTAAAAGACATAGTAGTTCCCCCTTTCATGTGATTAATTAACTAGGCGAGTACGAAATTCGTAAAATTTAGGTATTGAATACACAATAGATACTGTTCCGGAGCAGAAGTTAAGCCCGAAGGAGCGTTGAAGCGAACGAATATGTATCTATTGTGTATTCAATTACAAAATCTATATAGTTTTGTAATTATCTAGATTAATTTACAGACTCAATCAGAAATTATAACATATTCCAAGAGCTTGTCAATAAAATGACAGAGAAACAAATTATGTAAATACAAGCGATTTATGGTGATATTTATTATTATGAATAAAATTTCAATCAAAACGATACTAGCTTTGGTGATTTGCTTTAAGGAGCTGTGGAATATATGAAAATTATGTTGGAAAGTTATGCTGCTAAGTAGAATATTTTTATAGAAAGATGATAGTCTTAGATACTAAAAAGACATCCTGATTTGAAAATCAGGATGTCTTTTATGAAAAATTAAGATAAATAATATTTTAAATTATTACTTAATTACGGACTGTCCGCCCATATAAGGTTGTAAAGCTTTTGGTATATTAATAGAACCATCAGCATTCATGTTATTTTCTAAGAAGGCAATTAACATACGAGGAGGAGCAACAACCGTATTGTTTAAGGTATGAGCAAAGTATTTACCATCTTCACCAACAACGCGGATCTTAAGTCTACGTGCCTGAGCATCACCTAGATTAGAGCAGCTACCTACCTCAAAGTATTTCTTTTGTCTTGGAGACCAAGCTTCAACATCAACGGATTTTACCTTAAGATCTGCTAGGTCACCGGAACAGCATTCCAAGGTTCTAACAGGAATATCTAAGGTTCTGAATAAGTCTACTGTATTTTGCCATAGCTTATCAAACCACATAGGGCTATCCTCAGGCTTGCATACAACAATCATTTCCTGCTTTTCAAACTGATGGATACGGTATACGCCTCGTTCTTCAAGACCATGTGCACCTTTTTCTTTTCTAAAGCATGGAGAGTAGCTGGTTAAGGCTTGGGGCAAATTATCCTCCGGAAGAATGGTATCAATGAATTTACCAATCATGGAATGCTCACTGGTGCCGATAAGGAACAGATCTTCCCCTTCAATCTTATACATCATGGCTTCCATTTCAGCAAAGCTCATCACGCCCGTAACAACCTCACTACGAATCATGTACGGTGGTATGCAATAAGTAAAACCACGGTCAATCATAAAATCTCTTGCATAGGAGATGACAGCAGAGTGTAGTCTTGCGATATTGCCCATGAGATAGTAGAAACCGTTACCGGCTACTTTTCTCGCACTATCGAGATCAATACCATTTAGCTTCTCCATAATTTCTGTGTGGTAAGGAATATCAAAATCAGGAACTACCGGTTCGCCATATTTTTGAACTTCTACATTCTCACTATCGTCTTTACCAATGGGAACACTAGGATCAATGATGTTAGGAATGATCATCATAATTTTCTTGATTTTCTCTTCTAATTCCGCTTCAGTAGCTTCTAATTGTGAAAGTCGTTCGGAGTCAGAAGTTACTTGTTTCTTTAAGGCTTCCGCTTCCTCACGCTTTCCCTGTGCCATTAATCCACCGATTTGTTTTGAAATTTTATTTCTCTCAAATCTTAAATTATCTGCTTCTTGTTTCGTGTTTCTGCTTTCAACATCAAGAGCAATCACTTCATCCACAAGAGGGAGCTTATGATCCTGAAATTTATTACGGATATTCTGCTTTACGATCTCAGGATTTTCTCTGAGAAATTTTAAATCTAACATAAAATAACCTCCATTCTGCCGCTGTATGCAGCAATCATAATATTTAAAAATGTATAAATACCATTTTGCAAATTTTAAAGATAAAGTTTTCAATATTTTTAGAGTTATTATTTTTACTTTAAATCAATTCATCTGACTTGCAAAATAGTTGTTCTGTGGGGAAATGGAATTTATAAGCAATAAAAAAACCCTCCATACCCACCAAATAACCATGGGACGAAAGGAATCCGCGTTGCCACCCAAATTGCCAAAGTTTATCTTTGGCCACTCATAAGTACGATAGAGGGTACTAACCTTCGACTCATCGCCGATGGCTCCAAAAGTGGAAGGACTTTGTTTTTCACCGATTCACACCAACCATCGGCTCTCTGTAGAAATACGAAAATCGTAGCTTTTATCACAGCCAGTAAAATATATCTATATTTTTATTTATTATATAACCAAATATTCTTATTTTCAAGTCAAATTTGAAGAACAGGTGTATTTTACTTTATCTTAACAGCATTGCATAAAATCTTTACACTTTCTTTACTGTAAATATCTGTGGTTTTGTTTAAAAATATTTAAGTAATAAGCTGTAAAAGTATAGCATAGATAAAATAAAAAAACAGATAAAGTGCCCATGAAATAAGGAAATCTGGAAGATTATATAATTATAAACTAGTAAAAATACTGAAAAAATACACCCTATTATCTAAAATTTAACGAATGTTGACAATGGTTTTGGTGGTGCTATAATGATGGAGGATTAGCCGATAATGCGATGAGGTATCTTAACAGCCAAAACCTTTTATAGCTTTATTGTCTTTTTTTTGTTCAGTTTTGTATTACATAAAAATATTAAGATAGGTGACATGAATATGGGAGCAATATCAATATTAATTTTATTTCCTCTGTTAGCAGCAATTCTTATATTTTTTACCCAAAATGATGGGATGAGAAATAGGATAGTCAGAGTTAGCGCTATTATAACCGCTTCATTAACCATAATGGTTGTATGTTTGTACTTCAAGGAGGGAATAACCTTTTCGTATGAGTACGAAAAAACGATCGATTACACAATGGCTGCAATTGAACTAATTGTAGCGATATTTATCATATCGACCGGCATAAAAAACAAAAAGTATCTGGTATCTATTTTTGCACTACTTCAAACACCTTTTATGTTGTGGTTTGAATTCACAAGTAAAGAGGGCATTGAAATCCACAATGGCATTGTAATTGATAAGCTATCTGCCATTATGGTATTGATTGTTGGTATTGTAGGAAGTCTTATCTGTATTTATTCTATCGGATATATGGAGGATTACCACAAGCATCATGAGAAATTTAAGGAAAGGAAGAATTATTTCTTTTCTATATTATTTCTTTTTTTAACTGCGATGTTTGGGATTATATTAAGCAATAATCTGACTTGGATTTATTTCTGTTGGGAATTAACATCACTTTGTTCCTTCTTATTAATTGGTTATACCAAGACAAAAGAGGCAAAAAATAATTCCTTCCGCGCCTTAACCATTAATCTTGGTGGGGGACTTGCCTTTGCAGCTGCCATCATTTATATCGGGCTGCGACTACATACTTTGGAATTATCAGAATTAATTAAAATGAAACCGGAGGCAATAGTACTATTACCGGTATTCTTATTATCAATCGCTGCATTAACAAAGTCGGCCCAATTACCTTTTTCCTCTTGGCTCCTTGGAGCGATGGTGGCACCGACTCCCTCCTCAGCACTATTACATTCTGCTACCATGGTAAAGGCAGGTGTCTATCTGATTATCCGTCTGGCACCTTTATTAGGAGATAATTCTGTAGGAAAAGTAGTAACCTTTGTAGGTGCAGTTACCTTTTTAGCTTGCTCCTTAATGGCTATCGCTCAAAATGATGCAAAGAAGATATTAGCCTATTCCACTCTTGCTAATCTTGGCTTGATTGTTATCTGTGCTAGTATCGGTACACAGGAATCCTTATGGGCAGCCATATTATTAATCATATTCCATTCCGTATCCAAGTCCCTATTGTTCCTATGCGTTGGATCTGTTGAACATCAGATTGGTAGCAGAAATGTAGAGGATATGGATCTTTTAATGGGCGTATCGAGAAAGTTATCCTTATACATGATGGTTGGAATCGCAGGCATGTTCCTTGCTCCCTTTGGTATGTTAATATCCAAGTGGGTAGCTATGAAGGCATTTATTGATTCGGACAATATATTAGTTGTTATTATACTTGCTTACGGTAGTGCGGCTACTTTGTTTTATTGGACAAAATGGATGGGTAAGTTGGTCTCCAATGCAAATGAGAAAAACCATATAAAACATCCCTTTTCCCTAGAGGAAGAAGCACCGATTTTTATCCTAGCAGTATTAGTCGTTGTATCCTGCTTTAGTTTTCCTTTATTATCAAAATATGCATTGGTACCATATCTGACCAATCTATTTGGAACGACGACCTTGATTCCAATTGGCTCAAGTGACGTTAAGCTTATGTTGTTTATGCTAAGTATGCTAATCATATTACCGATTAGTTTTATTCCCATTTATCGAAATGATAAACGCAGGAGAGTACCTATTTATATGGCGGGAGAGAATACCGGTGATAATAAAACCTATCACGGTTCCCTTGGTGTTACCCGTAAGGTAGAGCTCCGTAACTGGTATATGGAAAACTACTTTGGTACAAAAAGATTAACGTTTTGGAGTAATGTACTGGCTATGGGTATTCTCGTAACCGGAGTTATACTTCTCATAGGAGGCTTAGTAGGATAATGATCGTACTTTCTATTATTTTCATCATAATTGTTGCACCCTTAGTGGGTGGATTGCTGACAGGAATTGATCGTGTAATATCGGCTAGATTGCAGGGAAGACAAGGACCTCCGGTATTACAACCCTTCTATGATGTATTGAAATTAATTAGCAAAGAGTCTACTCAAGTAAATTCCATGCATCGTTTTTTTGTATATGTTTCCTTAGTGTTTGCAATTTTCACAACGGTTATTTTATTGACCGGCGGAGATATTTTATTAGCTATTTTTGCTTTAACCCTTGGTTCCGTCTTCTTTGTACTAGGGGGATATGCTTCAAATTCTCCATATAGTACCATCGGTTCGGAAAGAGAATTATTACAGATAATGGCGTATGAACCTATGGTTCTATTAACTTGCATCGGGTTGTATTATGCAGAACATAGCTTCTTCGTTAAGGATATTATATCAGCATCTAAGCCCTCCATTATTTATCTGCCGGGCGTATTTATTGGATTAGTATTCATCTTGACCTTCAAGCTTAGGAAATCGCCCTTTGATCTTAGTATGTCACATCATGGTCATCAGGAGATTGTAAAGGGGATTACGACGGAATATTCGGGTAGGGACTTAGCAGTAATTGAGATTACTCACTGGTATGAGACTATAATTGCTCTAGCTCTCGTTTATGTATTTTTTGCTACGAAGCATCCAATCAGCCATGGAATTGCTGTTATCGTCTGCCTGTTCGTATTTTTGCTCGAAATTTTAATTGATAATACCTTTGCCCGTCTGAAATGGCAGCAGGCTTTTACTTCTGCCTGGGTAGTAACCGGTATACTTGGCTCAATCAACTTGTTTATATTAACTTATTTCAGATAGGAGAATGCATATGAATTTTGTAAAAAAATCACCTTGGATACTACATTATGATGGCTCCAGCTGCAATGGATGTGATATTGAGGTGCTTGCTTGTCTTACTCCTTTGTATGATGTAGAACGTTTTGGCGTAATTAATACCGGTAATCCAAAGCACGCTGATATTCTGCTGATCACCGGAAGTGTAAATGAGCAGAACATACCGGTAGTGAAGCAGCTTTATGAGCAGATGGCAGATCCCAAAGTGGTAGTCGCAATTGGTATTTGTGCCAATTCAGGAGGTATTTTTGCGGAGTGCTATAACGTAGTTGGCGGTGTTGATAAAGTATTGCCAGTAGATGTCTATGTGCCGGGGTGTGCAGCTAGACCTGAGGCAATCATTGATGGAGTAGTAAAATCTCTTGCGATCCTTGAGGAAAAACAAAAGGATGCCAGGAGAAAGAGATAAGTAAATTTAGATAAACCACTCTAGGGTGGTGGATTGGAGTTAAGCATGGATCAACAGCAAATAAAAATGATTTCTGCAAATGAATTATTATCTGAGACTCTTCGGATTAAGAACGAAGGCTATCGATTGGTGGCAATCTCTTGTACCAATAAGGATGGAATGGAATTAAGTTATTCCTTTGATAAGGATTATGAACTTTTGAATTTAAGAATTATAACGGACACGGAGGAGGTAATTGACAGTATCAGCATCATTTATCCATACTCCTTTTTATATGAAAATGAAATTAAAGAATTATTTGGAGTGAATATTAAGGACATTAATTTAGATTTTAATCATTCACTCTATATGATACCTGTTGCAACACCATTTAAACAGAAGGAGGAGGGAAAGTAATGGGTAACAGAACGGTCATTCCTTTTGGACCTCAACATCCGGTCCTTCCGGAACCGATTCATTTGGATTTGGTGTTAGAAGATGAAGTAGTAATAGAGGCAATACCAAGAATTGGTTATATTCATAGAGGACTAGAAAAATTAGTAGAAAAGAAGGATTATCAGCAGTATACCTATGTAGCGGAAAGAATCTGCGGCATCTGCTCCTTTATGCACGGAATGGGTTATTGTATGGCAATCGAAAATATCATGGAGGTTGAAATCCCGGAACGCGCCCATTTTCTAAGAACAATCTGGGCAGAGCTATCTCGTTTGCACAGCCATTTATTATGGTTAGGGCTGTTAGCAGATGCTTTTGGGTTTGAGAGCTTATTCATGCAGTCCTGGAAGATGAGAGAGCAGATTCTAGATATCTTTGAGGAGACTACAGGAGGACGTGTCATTTTCTCCGTCTGCGATATCGGTGGTGTGAGAAAAGATATTTCTATGGAAACGCTAAATAAGATAGTAGGCATTCTAACCGGGATGGAGAAGGAATTAAAGGAAATGACAAAGGTATTCCTGAACGATACTTCTGTAAAAATGCGTACCAAGGGTGTTGGCGTTTTGTCAAAAGAAGCAGCCTTTGAACTTGGGGCAGTGGGTCCCATGGCAAGAGGCAGCGGTATCGATATGGATATAAGAACTACAGGTTATGCTGCATATAGTAAGATTAAGTTTAAACCAATTATGGAAAAAAACGGTGATTGCTATGCAAGGACTACCGTAAGAATTAAAGAATTATTCCAATCCATCAGCATTATCAAACAATGCGTTGCTCTAATGCCGGAGGGTGATATAAAAGTGAAAGTAGCCGGTAATCCAAAGGGTGAATATTTTATGCGCTTGGAACAACCACGCGGGGAGGTAGTATATTATGCAAAAGGAAACGGAACAAAATTTCTTGATCGTGTGAGAGTCCGCACACCTACCTTTGCTAACGTACCTGCATTACTTGAGACTTTAAAGGGCTGTGCACTTGCTGACGTACCAATCCTCATTTTGACAATTGACCCTTGCATCAGCTGTACAGAAAGATAATAAATGAGTTGTAAAAATGAGTATGAAGGTTGAAAATAAAGTTTCGCACAGCAGTGGTAGCATGGAGGAGTAGTGTGAAAGATGAATCTTTCACACGCAAGTTTGTGCCTGCGGCTCAAAGTTTGCAGGCTATGGAAAGGGCATGGTGATTAATATGTCAATATTAAGTATGAGTAAAACCCTATTCAAGAATTTATTTCATGGACCCTATACGACTCTTTATCCGATAAAGCCAAAGGAGAATTTCGAGCGTACCAGAGGTAAGATTGAAATAGAAATCGAAGATTGCATCTTTTGTGGAATGTGTCAAAGACGATGTCCAACAGGTGCTATCAAAGTGGATAAAGCACAGGCCACTTGGAGCATAGAAAGGTTCCAGTGTATACAATGTAATTATTGTGGTGAAGTATGTCCAAAGAAATGTCTCAAAATGGACAATAATTATACTTCACCCTCCTATAGTAAGATAAGGGATGAAGTGAAAAAATGCATGAATACCCAATCACAAAACGAATTATAGAAATTGCCGGAGAGCATGCAGCAAAGAATGGTGCAAAAGAAGTAAAGGTCATTCACCTGGTTGTTGGTGATTACTCAGGTTATGTAGCCAGTTCCATAGAACTGTATTTTGATATTATAGCCCAGGGAAGTCCTTGTGAGAAGGCGAAACTTAATATTGAGCGAATTGTACCGAAGTTAAAATGCAACGAGTGTGGAGAATTATTTCTTCGAAAGCCCTTTTCCTTTGAATGTCCAAACTGCAAAGGGGAGGGGGGGCCTACTGATATAGGAAAGGAATTCTACATTAAATCCATTGAAATATCAGGTGATAATGAAGGTGATAATGAATTGGATTATTATGAATTCACATAAGTATGATCCTATCATTAGAACATTATTGAATCCAGTAATAATGAATACCGTAATAGATTGGACATAATCGTTCCGGAAATGATGAAAATAATAATAATTAATTGGAACATTACATAACTTAGTAATGAATCATACTGTAATAAATAGTACAATTGCAAAGTAGTGCGAATTGAGAGGTTACTATGTCAGAGAACAAAGAAATAGAAATCATGCAATCTGTGTATGATAAAAATGATGAAGTTGCAACGAAGATTAACCAAATGCTAACAAAGAACGGTATCTATGCCATCAATGTGATGGGAGCACCGGGAGCCGGAAAGACGACGACTCTGATACAGATCATCAAACGTCTTAATAAGGTAACTCCCTATGTGATTGAAGGAGATATTGAGGCGGATTTTGATACCATAAAGCTTCAGTCCTTAGGTGTAAAGGCAATTCAAATTAACACGGGTGGTGCTTGCCACTTGGATTCTCCATTGATAGGTAATGCTGTTGAGGAACTGGAACTTAGGGATGGGGTATTATTCATCGAAAATATCGGAAACCTTGTATGTCCAGCCGAATTCATGATAGGCGAACATGCAAAAATGCTCATAGCCACCGTTACGGAAGGCAGTGATAAACCATATAAATATCCCCTTGCATTTGAAAAGGCAGATATTATTATCTTAAATAAATGTGATTTATTACCATACATAGATTTTGATGAAGACTTTTTTATGAAGGGTGTTAGGGCTTTAAACCAAACAGCTCCGGTCTTTAAAGTATCAGGTAAGACGGAAGAAGGATTTGATAAAGTGGTGTTATGGATCATCGAGAAAATGAATTATTAACGAAGAAGATTAAGGTATATGGAATTGTGCAAGGGGTTGGTTTTCGACCCCTTGTTTATCATATTGCGAAAAAATTAGACCTTATAGGTACCGTGCGTAATGTCGGAGGATATGTGGAAATTATTCTAAAAGCAGAGGAGCGTAAGATTTCCACTTTCTTAGAAGAACTGACGAAGGAAGAAGAGCATGACTATGAGTTGATTAACATAGAAGTGGAAGAGTATCCTGATATAAGGGCAAAGGACTTTACTATCCTTGAGAGTGGGAATGGTGGAGATGCGTCCGTCATACCTCCTGATTTACCGGTTTGTCGTAAATGTTTGGAGGAATTATATGATGCAGAGGATAGAAGATATCAAAACTCCTTTATCAGCTGCACCTCATGTGGACCTCGGTATACAATTATCGAAGAACTACCCTATGATAGACAACATACTTCCATGGTGGATTTTTCTATGTGTACGGATTGTGAGAAAGAATACAAGGAACCGGAACATCGAAGACATCATGCGCAGACAATATCATGCAATGATTGCGGTCCATTTTTGATTTATAGTGATAATTCTTTTAATCATTTGAAAAGTGCACGAGAATTAAAAAATCAGGAAGCCTTAGAAAAAGGTATAGCGGCTCTTCTTGAGGGAGGTATACTAGCTGTCAAAGGAATCGGTGGTTATCATTTTGTCTGTTCCCCTTTTCGAGAGGAAACCGTTTTGAATCTTAGGAGGCTTAAGGGAAGAGAGGAAAAGCCCTTTGCTGTTATGTTTGAAACTATAGATATGGTAAAGGAATATTGTGAGGTGTCTGCACAGGAACAGGCCTTGTTGGAGTCTAAGGCCAGACCAATCGTACTACTCTATATGCATGAAAATACTATGGCTACCTCTGTGAATAAAGGGAGTATTTACTGCGGAAGTTTTCTTCCTTATACTCCCTTACAGAAACAACTAACAAAGGCCTGCGGTCCGCTGATTATGACCAGCGCTAATCAATCAAATCAGCCTATCATTAGAGAGGATGAGAAGATGTTAGCCTTACAGTCTCCTTATCTGACAGGCGTATTATATAATGGGAGAAGAATTCTGCGGTCAGTAGATGATTCAGTAGCAAAGATCGTTGATGGAAAACCTCAATTAATTCGAAGAAGCAGAGGATATGTTCCCTATCCCGTATTTCTCTCACAAGTAGAGGTGGTAAACAGGCCGGAGGCTGAGATTTTTGCCGCAGGTGGTGATTTGAAAGCAGCCTTTTGTCTATACCATAAAGGCAATGCAGTAGTATCCCAGTATATTGGTGATTTAGAAGAAGAAGCTGTAATGGAGGATTATAAAAAGACATATGAGGATCTAACAAAACTCTTGAAGATATCTCCATCACTTGCCATCTGTGATATGCACCCGAATTACTATAGTGCCCAATTTACAAAGGAGCTTAGAATTCCAATCTTACAAGTACAACATCATCATGCCCACATCGCTTCCGCAATGGCAGAGCACCATCTAAAAGGCCGTGTCATTGGAGTTGCATATGATGGAACGGGGTATGGAACGGATGGTAATGTATGGGGTGGAGAATTTTTAATCTGCGAGGAGAGTGAGTTTCTTCGCGCCGGGCATCTAAAGTATACTTTAATGCTAGGCGGAGATAAATCAATGAAAGATGCAAAGAAGACAGCTACCTGCTTTTTAATAAACTCAGATCTTGATGAATATGTAGAAGATGATCGAAAAGGTATCATAAAAGCGGCTTTAAATTATCGGGCAAATACCGTATTATCTTCTAGCATGGGTAGACTTTTTGATGCAGCAGCTTCTATTCTAAATGTTAAACATAGAAATCAATATGAAGGAGAATGTGCTACATTTTTAGAGATGGAGGCGGTGAAAGCAATACGTAACAATGTGAAGCCACAAGAGCTTAGCTTTGCTATTAGGGAAAATGACGGAATTATTGAACTTGATCCAAAGCCTATATTAGAGGAAATGTACCTATTAAGACAAACGAAAGAGATCGGCTCCTTGGCTTTGGGTTTCCATGTATCGCTTGCAAAGGCAACAGGAAGTATCTGTGAAATACTTCGTAAAAAGTATGATACGAATACCGTTGCTTTGAGTGGTGGAGTATTTCAAAACTCAGTATTAACTGAATTGACGCTAAAGATTTTAAAGGAGAAGAAATTTTTGGTCTATATGAACACAGTGGTACCACCGGGCGATGGTGGAATTAGCCTTGGACAGGTGTATGTCGGCAGAAAAATGTTGAAGTATAAGGAAAAAATGAAAAGCTTATTAGAAATAAAAAGGCTAAGAGAAAATCTGTAAAAAAATGAAAGCTCAGATAATAGAAAAGTTTAGAGAAAAGATATAAGATTAGATAAAGATAAATGTTGGATAAAGCTATATGCAGAGAAATACTACTGAAAGATAAATGTAGAGATAACTGAGAGATGTTAAGAAAAAGATAAAGCTAAGAGAAAGCTAAGAGAAAGCTAAGAGAAAAGCTAAGAGAAAAGCTAAGAGAAAAGCTAAAGTTTAGATGAAAAGAAAGGCTGAATATTATGTGTGTTGCTGTTCCGGGTAAAATTATTGAAATAAAGGAAAATGTAGCAAAGGTAAACATTATGAATAACATTACTCAGGTGAATGTTAGCTTGGTATCGGCTCAGGTAGGGGATTATGTATTAATACATGCTGGTTGTGTACTTGAGGTATTAAAGCAGGATGTGGCAGAGGAGATTCTCTCTTTGCTTTCTGAACTTGAGGAGGCAATGGATGATGACATTAGAACAAATAGAGAGTGAGTTAATGAATTATGATGGGGAAGCCATCAAAATCATGGAGGTATGTGGAACTCATACGGCTAGTATTTTTAAGCATGGTATTCGAAGTCTGATTTCACCAAAGATACATCTGATCTCCGGACCGGGATGTCCCGTATGTGTTACCTCCTGTGGATACATTGACAGGCTGGTCGAGTTTTCTCTACAAGAGCAACATTGTGTGCTCACCTTTGGTGATATGATGAAGGTAAAGGGGAGTAAAATGTCATTAACGGAGGCAAAAGCCATGGGTGGTAAGGTTAGAATATTGTATTCTCCTCTATCTGCAATTAAAACAGCCGAAGAGGACCTTCAAACTCAGTATGTATTTGCGGCTGTGGGTTTTGAGACCACAACCCCCATCTATGCTTTGATGATGGAAGAAATGATACAGAGGAAGATAACAAATCTTAAATTAATGACCTCGATAAAGACAATGCTACCTGCATTAACTTATATTTGTGAAAATGAGAAGGGTATTGATGCATTCCTTTGCCCGGGACATGTTAGTGTTATTACCGGAAGTACTATTTATGAGGAGCTGGTAGAAAAATATCAAAAACCTTTTGTTATAGCAGGCTTTGAAGGGGAGCATATTTTACTTGCCATCTATGAGATTGTAAGACAAATAAGGCAAAAAAAGCCTGACGTGAAAAATATGTATATTAGCGCTGTATCTGAAGAAGGAAATAGCAAGGCAGCAGCACTAATTAAGCGTTATTTTGAGAGTACCGAGGATACTTGGAGAGGGATTGGAAGAATAGAAGGCTCAGGATTACGCCTGAAAGCCAAATATAAACAATATGATGCAGGTAGTCATTATGAACCGATAGAGGAACATTTACCAAAGGGTTGCAGGTGCAAAGAGGTTATCTTAGGTCGTATTTCTCCAACGGATTGTCCCCTTTTTTATAAGGTATGTACTCCGATGAATGCCATTGGTCCTTGCATGGTTTCCACGGAAGGTGCTTGCGGAATATGGTTTTTGAATGGAGGCAATGATGAAGATTGATATGTCCTATGGTAGCGGAGGAAAGCAGACGAGTAGGTTAATTTCAGAGGTCTTCCTAAAGCATTTTAGCAACAAAATTCTGGATAAAATGGAAGATTCTGCTGTTCTTAACATCAAAGGTAAGATTGCATACACCACAGATTCCTTTGTGGTTACGCCTATCTTTTTTCCCGGCGGTGATATCGGTAAACTTGCGGTATGTGGAACTGTAAATGACCTTACCATGATGGGAGCAATTCCGAAATATCTAACAGCAGGATTTATTATCGAAGAAGGGGTTGATTTAGAGACCCTTGAAAACGTGGCTAAGTCGATGGCGCTGGCAGCGAAGGAAGCGAAGGTAACAATCGTTGCAGGGGATACGAAAGTGATTGAGGGAAACGGTGGAATTTATATCAATACCTCAGGCATTGGTGAGATTGTAAAGCAAGGTGTGAGTATTTCTGCATGCAAGAAAGAAGATGCAATTATAGTATCCGGTTATCTTGGCGAACACCATGCCGCAATCATGTCAAAGAGAATGGATATTGAAAATAACATCCAAAGTGATTGTGCGCCTCTAGTTTCCATCCTAAAGAAAATGATCGCAGAGGAGATTACCATCAGGTGTATGAGAGATGTAACTAGAGGCGGACTTGGAACAGTATTAAATGAAGTAGCGGATAGCTCTAATTGCAAAGTTATGATACACGAGACTGCATTGCCAGTTAGTAATGAGGTAAAAGGCTTTTGTGATATTCTAGGCTTAGATCCTATGTATATGGCAAATGAAGGGAAAATGATAGTTGTGGTTCCGCAATCTCAGGCAGATAAAGCACTTAAAGCCATCAAATCAAGTAAGTACGGCAAGAATGCTGCTATCATCGGCACCATAGCAGAAGGTACGGGAGTTACCATGGCAACAGCATTAGGAGGAAGCCGCAGAATTGATGTTCTTTACGGAGAAGGCTTACCTAGAATATGTTAAGAAAAAGCATGTATATAGTCAGATAGGAATCATAATTGAAATATCTGTTAGAAAATATTAATGGTACTGAGCAATAATGTTTTTCCTTAGATAGTAAATCTGCCTAAGATATGTTAAGATAAAGTATCTTATGGAACAGCTTTCTAGAAGGACAAGATGGCTAGGTGAAAGCTCTATTTGATTAACATAAGACGGTCGCTATGGGCGGGCGTCGTTGTTTTATTAGTACCAGGATTACTTTGATATATAAGGAGAAACCTATGAAACGTTTTAAGAAAATACTATTTGATGCAGATGATACTTTACTTGATTTTAAAACGAGTGAAGAAGAAGCACTTCGACAGACTTTTCAAAAACATGGTTATGTTCTATCTCCAGAGATTGCAAGGATCTACGAGAGAATTAATAAAGATCTATGGAAACAATATGAGATGGGCAACATAAGTCGCGAAACTGTTATATACTCCAGATTTGGCTTGCTATTTAAAGAAGTTGATATACAGGAGGATGGCGTAGCTTTTGAAGATGATTATCAGGAAATCCTAGGAATGCAGCATTTTCTAATTGAAGGTGCCTTTGATGTGGTGAAGAATCTTGCTAAAGAATTTGATCTATATATTGTTACTAACGGAGTCACAAGAACCCAGCTTCAAAGACTTAAGGACTCCGGATTGGACAATTTTATGAAGCAGATTTTTGTTTCTGAGGATACGGGATATCAAAAACCAATGAAGGAATATTTTGATTATTGTATCGAGAGGATCCCAGATTTTGATTACAAGGAAGCAATTATCATTGGCGATTCCTTATCCTCCGACATTAAGGGAGGTAATAATATCGGAATTAAGACCTGTTGGTATAATCCAAGGAAATTAACCAATACCACGGATAGTAGAGTGGATTATGAGATAGAGGAACTAAATCAACTTTATGATATCCTTGGGATGGAAGTATAAATGAGGTAAGAACTTAATTCATAAGGGGGTATTATTATGGAGATTCTATTGTCTGGATATGGTAAAAGGCCTGATAATACGGTTGCACTCTATCATTATGATGGGGACGATTCGATATCATTAAAATGGCAGACTTCCATAGATCAAGCAAGTTTTCTGTGCGAAGGGGATGGTTATCTGTTTACCATAACGGAGGAGGATGATCATGCTTATGTCTATCTTTTAAAGCGTATAGAAGAAGGATATCATCTTCTTGATCAAAGAAAAATCAATGGAGGAGCCCTTTGTCATATTACATATTCCTCAGAAAACAAAGCTTTATTTGGAGCTTGTTATGGAACGGGAACCGTGTTTTCTATACGAGTAGAGCAAGGAAAGTTTGGTGAACTGCTTCATCATGAAATACAAGAGGGTGAGAAGATAGATGCAATTACTAGAGCACATTACGTTCTGTTAAATAAAGAAGAGACATTACTTGCAGCCATCAATATTGCGTTAGATCAAGTATACTTTTACAATTTAAACAATGGAATTATGACTCCTTCAGGGGTACTTCAGGTGCCGAAGAATACCGGTCCAAGACATGCTCTATATTCGCAGGATGAAACTCTTCTTTATATTATAACAGAGTACTCCAATGAGATATTAGTTTATGATTTAGACAGCAAGGAGTTAATTCATAGATATACTACCTTAGCAAAGGACTTTACAGGATCCAGTAACTGCTCCACTTTATGTTTCTCTAAGGATGGAAGATATTTATATGCAGCAAACCGGGGAGCGGATTCCATCGTTTTATTTGCAGTACATCAGGATGGTTCTTTGACGTTACTAGGGGAATTTGACTGTGGTGGTAAGCATCCAAGACATATGATCATTTCTCCGGATGGAAGTCATCTTATGGTTTGTAATCAGCATTCGGATAATATTGCTATCTTCAAATTGAACCAAAAAAATGGTCATATAGATCAACTCCTCTCCATGAATTTTCCAACGCCAAGCGGAGTTTTAGCCTTTGAATAAAAGAAACATTAATATCTGAAGATAAAATAACGAATATCATGTAATAAATTAGTGGAGGTAATGATATGATTAAAATTATAGCAAAAAACTATGTAAAACCTGAGTCTAAAGCTGCTTTTGTAGGTTTGGCTATGGAATTAGTAAGTGAGAGTAGGAAAGAAGAAGGTTGTATATCTTATTCACTATTTCAAGATTTAAAGAATACGAACGAATATGTTTTTGTAGAGGAATGGAAAGATCAGAAGGCCATCGATGATCATAATAGTACAATACATTTTACAACGATCGTTCCACAATTGCATAATTTATGCGAAAAAAATGGCGAAGTAAGTCTATATAGCGAAGTGAGAGGCGAGTAATTTAAGGCGAGTAAAAGCCATTTACTTTAGAAGTAATAACAACTCTAATGTTTTGGGTGAAAGTTACAAATAAATTTGCGATTTAGTATTAGTTTTTAAGCTATTTTTACTATTCACATCCTAGTATGAATGGGATATAATTGTATTATAATAGTAATGATTTCTATTATCAAATTTAGTATTAATTATGACCTGAATAATAACTTGGACAATATAGTAACAATCAAATAAATGAAAATATTCTGATATAAATATTCACAAATTTATAAAACTTAAAAAATGTTAGGAGGAATACGATGAAAGTAGTTGTAATTGGATGTACACATGCTGGAACAAGCGCAGTAAAGACAATACTCAAAGAGAATCCTGGGGCAGAGGTAACCGTATTTGAACGTAATGATAATATATCTTTCTTATCCTGTGGGATAGCACTTTATGTTGGTGGAGTTGTTAAGGATGCATCAGGATTATTTTATTCTAGCCCAGAAGAGTTAAAAAAACTTGGTGCAACAATTAAAATGAAACATAATGTAACGAGTGTTGATACAAAGGAAAAGAAGGTAGTTGCCAAGAACTTGGTGACTGGGGAAGAAGTCGTAGAGTATTATGATAAATTAGTCAATACCACCGGTTCTTGGCCTATTATACCTCCAATTCCTGGCATTGATAGTAAAAACATTTTACTTTGTAAGAACTTTGAGCAGGCAAATGAGATTATAAGTAGGTCAAGTGAAGCTAAGAAGGTTGTTATCGTTGGTGGCGGCTACATTGGTATCGAGCTAGTAGAAGCGTTTTGCGAATCTGGCAAGGAAGTAACATTAATCGATGGATTAGATCGTATTCTAAATAAGTATTTAGACAAAGAATTTACAGATATTCTGGAACAGGATTTACAAGACAGAGGAATCACATTAGCACTTAATCAGGCTGTTACTAGTTTTAAAGCGGATGAAAAAGGTTATGTTAAGTCAGTAGAAACTGCTGAAGGTGACTATCAGGCTGATATGGTAATTCTTTGTGTTGGCTTCCGTCCGAACAATGAACTTTTAAAAGGTCAGGTAGATATGCTTCCAAATGGAGCAATTGTTGTCGACGAGTACATGAGAACTAGTAATCATGATATTTTTGCAGCAGGAGATAGCTGTGCCGTACATTACAACCCGAGCGGAGGACAGGCGTACATTCCCTTAGCAACGAATGCTGTTCGAATGGGTATGTTAATTGGTAAGAATATCAATGAGCCAAAGGTCAAATATCGTGGAACACAATCCACTTCCGGGTTACACTTGTTTGGTTATAATATCGGATCGACGGGCGTTACAGTAGGTTCAGCTAGTGCATTCGGTTTAGAGGTACGTTCTGTTATAGTGAAAGATAATTACCGTCCTGAGTTTATGCCAACTACGCAGGAAATCTTAATGCAGTTGGTATATGAAGTAGGAACGAATCGTATTGTTGGTGGTCAGGTGATGTCAAAATATGATATCACTCAATCTGCTAATACCTTATCTTTGGCAATTCAAAATAAG
>JAEWEO010000064.1 GCA_023389295.1 Bacillota bacterium | reverse complement strand
ACCCTATCCTCGCCTGCAGTTATGACCATATCATACAGATAAGGCTTCTCAGGGCTCCAATAGGTAAACTCCTTTAGGGGAATCGTCAGAATGGGAACACGACTGATCATAGTTTCCAATCGTATCTTTTTATCATAAATATCTACACGAAAGCTAATGTCATCAATTTCATTGGGGTTGAAGTCACTATTTATATCTAATTCTATCCGTATTGTTCCATCATCAACTACTGGTGTGATACGTAGTGCTTCTATGTGAGTTTTTGGCACCCATTCCATCCATACTGTTTGCCAGATACCACTTTGTGCAGTATAAAACATTCCACCCCTATTTAACTTTTGTTTTCCCCTACTATGATAGGAAGTTTCGCTAACATCAGTTACCTTAAGTGTCAAAAGATTTGTCCCTTCGGATAATTGTCTCGTAATATCAAAGGAAAAGGGCAGATATCCACCATTATGTTCTCCGATCTTCTGATGATTGATATAAACCTCACAAAATTGGTCAACCGCACCAAAGTGAAGAATGCATCGCTTCTCCTTCGGTTTTTCCTCTATGTTTAATATTCTTTCATACCATAGGATCTCTTTTGGTCGTAGTTGCCTGTTTACACCCGATAATACACTTTCCGGAGAAAAGGGGACGAGAATCTGCCCATCATAGTTTAAGGGCATCATCTCATCAGAGGAAATGCAGTAATTCCAGTATCCATTTAATATGGCATAATTATCTCTTTTCATTTGAGGTCTCGGATATTCTGTGAGTACCTGCTCTGGATTTATATTCTCTCCCCACTCAGTATATAGCTGGTTAAACCCTGTAACCTTTTCTTTAAAACGAAATGTACGAAATGCATCCCTGAAGTTCATACCTACACCATCCCCTAAATATTTTGATTTGACACAAGTAACTGAAGGTACTACGGTAATTTTTTACCGCATTGATTACAAAATTCGAAATCTTCTTGAACCTTCGCTCCACAATAAGGGCAGAACTTATGGTTCGTACTCTCACCAAATGCCTCATAAGAAGAAAAAGGCTCTTCCGATGAATGAAAACGCATGTTCAAAGGGTCAGGCTCCTCATTACTATCTGTTATATCATATGTTGAAAATCGGTTTTTTGATGTTGCATTTTTAAAATTATAGATACTGGATCCAATTGCCATGATAACAAATACCACTCCAAACAAGGAGAAAAAACCGGGTGCACCCATGGCTGAAGCACTAAAGGTCCATATCACTCCAAAGATCGCTGCAAAGATGGAAGATACTCCACCCATAAAGGAGGGGCCTCTTCCTGGTTTAATACTCTTCATACTTTTCTCCATTCCTACGCACCTTTTGGCGTATCTAAAGTTTAATACTATTGTATTTTCCAAAAATTCTAAAGTCAAGAATATTCCAACAAAAGTACATTAAGAATGGATTAGACGTTAATATTCTTAAGCACAATAATAAGGCACCTATCTACCATGATCTGATACCTCCAAAGTATCAGTTTTATATTTAAACTGTCTACTTTGGAAATATCATAACATTGATAAGTGCCCCTGTATTAACCCTTAATATCTTTTAATCCTAAATTTTTATCATTTTTTATCAATTTATCTTTGATATAAATTAATTTGTCTCTTAATTAATTTTGACCAATTTGCTCTTTTCTTTTTAGAACAACAACTGCAGTAGCTGATAAACCAGCTAAAATTACAAAGGTTACTGCAAGAGCTATAGATTCTCCGGTCTTAGGCACATCAGCTGTAGTATCTGTTGTAGCTGCTGTATCTGTAGTAGCCTCGGTATCCTCGGTCACTTCGGGTGTTTCAGCTGCAGCTGCAACAGGCCAACCTTCTTCTGCTTCCAGATACAATACTGCTTCATTGGTCGCTGCGCCAAGATCATTCGCACCGGAACCTTCGCCGACTACAACCCATACTTCACCTGCATCTGCTGCAAGTCCCTCAATATTACTAGACTGAGGAGCACCACCTTCTGCACAAAATACAAGGTTTAAGGGTACTTTTGTTTCAAAAGTATAGGTATACCAGCCATCTGCTTCTGCTGTCATTGCAGTTCCGGGCCAAACGCCGGCGGTTTCGCCATCGTCACCCCAGTTATAAACATTCATACTGCCCCAAGCTAGACCATCCTTTGCATGAACAATTACTTTGTTTGTTTCAGCACTAGCCAAAGGAGCATATAGTCCTACACAAAGTAAACCTACCATTAATACTGTTAATGCTTTTTTCATAAATTTTTTCATAACTCAAATATCCTCTCTTTCTTTATTATTGACAAGTAAATCTTTGATTTACTTGTTATTTCTTAGAATAATTTAACATAGCAGGAACTAAAAGCAGATATCTTGATGGTGAACTTACCTTGCACCTCTTCCCATACAGCTGTGCTAAGTAAATCTTTAGCAGTTGTAGCTCCACTATCCTCGAAACAATATTCCTGCTCCTTGTCGGTATGATTGATCAGAAGAATTAGTTTCTCTTTTTTGAAGCTACGTGTCATAGCAAAGACTTCATTGGAACTATGAAAACTAAGTAAGCCATATTGCAAAACTTTTTCTGATTTTCGTATTTCAATCAGTTTCTTATATAGCTGGTATAAATCCATATCCCAATTTTCTTCCCTCCACTCAAATCCTCTTCTACAGCCCGGATCATGGCTGCCTGTCATTCCAATCTCCGTTCCATAATAGGTACAGGGCATTCCCTTATAGGCAAATAAAAATGCTGCCGCATTTTTTAAAGCCCTCTTATCCTCTCCTGCAGAATACAAAAAACGTTCTGTATCATGGCTATCTAGTAGATTTAACATTGCTTCATTGACTTGGTCCGGATATCTCATCAAATAGGTAGAAAGCCCAGCTTCAAATTCCTTTGGTGTTATTTCCTTCTTTGCAAAATAGTCGAGACAAAGCTTTGTTACCGGGTAGTTCATAACACTATCAAATTGATCCCCCATGAGCCAAGGCAAAGCATTGTGCCAATTTTCACCAATGATGA
>JAEWEO010000129.1 GCA_023389295.1 Bacillota bacterium | reverse complement strand
TATCATTTGCTACTGCTATCATAGGAACTAAATATCGGTATAGTTAAAATTTATTACAAATCGTAATCAGCTAAAGATACATTTTGACTTTTCAAGATAGCACTAGCCTTCTTGAATCGTGTAATCTTTAGGTCATTTTTTAAATTAACCCTACACTTTTCTAGAACTTCTACCATCTGGTTTTCCTTAGAATCCTTACTGCTACTTCCACTTTTCTGATACTCTGCAATTGCAAATTCAATGCGAGCGATCAAATCATTTTTCTTTTCAAGGTTTCTTTCATACACACTTATTCTATCGTCATAATCATGAATCTGTTGTTCTATTTTAGCTGCATATACTTTTTTTGCTTGTTCTAATCCAGCTGTCTTACAACTTTCTTCAGTTTTTTTTAATAAGATCATGGGCTTTCCTCCAATCTATGTAAGTAGCATCGAGGGGATTAATTAACATCTCTTTCGTTTCAATAAGTTGGATATCCGTTTGAAGAATTTCCATACATTCTTCACATAATGTTATAAATCTCTCAATATCCTCTGATTCAGCTCCTTTTTCTCCACTCTCATACATTTTCAATATTTCCAACAACTCATCAATTAAATGTTGCTTCTCTTTACTGGCTAATTGCATTTCTTTTTTTACATTCTCAAAGGATTCAGACAACGCCTTGAAAACTACTTTATACCTATTGCTTCCTGCTAAAAGACCCTCGTTTATGTATTTCTGTCGTGTCTTAAAAATTCTTTTATATAAAGGGTCTGATGGTAAGACTTCCATTGTATCCTGCTCTTTTTTAAAATCTTCAAATCGCGAACTCATATCACCCCTCCTAATTATTTAATGTTAAAATCAAATTCTGTACCTTTTACTCGACTAGCAAACTCATTATAAACAAATTCTGCTTTTACATCTGCGATAAATTTCGTATCAATTATCAACCGGTAAATTGTTTGCAGTATACCACCAACATCCAACTTCTTCAAATCAGCTGAAACAGCTGCATAAATCATATTGCTACTGGATGCGATTATATTGCTATAGCTTAATATTTTTCTTGTCTTCACCTCATACATATCTCGAGATAAATCTGAATTCGGTTTATAGAACAAACCATGAATGGATGCTACCACCATATTTATAAACCCAGAAATTGCAAATCCTCTAGCGACGCTATATGTATCAATTCCATTAGCTAATAATTTTGATGTTAAGTCGGGAGCAATGGAATTAATTATAGGTATTGGCAAACCCATTTTTGTGAATGCATCTGATGCCATATGAACTGCGTGTTGCATAACTGCCAATGGCAAGTCTTTATAATTAGCTCTCACTCTATCAATAGCTGTTGAAAACGCAGATACTACATTGCTTGGTCCGGTAATCTTATATTCATTTCCTACTAATTTTGTATTATAGGTCATTAGTAAAATATTATTCTTAGTCACCGTTTCTGAAAGAATATTTGTTGTTCCAAAAATCCATCCCAACATTGGATCATGCCCTAACGTTGTATATCTATGATTTCTACCACTTAAACCCGTGTTTCCATCAAATCCTTCTTTCTTAAAAGCATCATATGGTACAGGTCCTGTTAAAGAAATAGGTACAAATTTCTTAATAGCTTTCGAAGCAGCTTGGTCATTCTTAAATCGGAACTTATCATTTGTTAAGACATATTGTCTCACACACTGAATTGCTGTTGCCAAAAATAAAAATGTAATATCCAGTCCATTCAATCCCGTTTGTTCTTTAAATAAACTCTCAATTTCTTTTATGTTTTCCCTTGCATTTGACGCGAAATCCTCAATACGTCTATTCTCTTCAATAATCTTGTTCATATCAACAAGAATCATATCTTCTTCATCCTTCAACGCTTCACTTTCTCTAAAGAAATCTTCATATTGTCCCATTAGTACCTCCACTTTATAAGTTAATCATTAAATGTCAAATAGTGAACTTAAATTTTCTCTACTGAAACCTTATCCTAATTTCTCTCATTCCACCCTATTACCACATTAAAATTTCAAACTAAATCATCATGAGAACCCTCATTATATAAGAAATTACATACTTCCAAATAGCTGCCCCTCTATATCAACTATTTCATCCATTGGAATCTCTTGTCTATCGGCCATAACAACAATTCTCTCATGTTCGTCTATCTTTTTAACCGTACCCGTAGTCGTAACATAAGCTCCGCCATTCTTCTTCTCATCTGGCTGAAAGTAAGTAATCATAACTTCTGGTTTATCTTTAAGCCGATCTGCAATAATCTGTAGCCTATCGCTTAAAACGTTTATCATATATTCATCCAATTGTATCCTTTCATCCGTCAATCTTGCAGTTTCTTTGATAGCGGCACCATGTCCAGTCAGTGCTGCAAATGGCGAAAACTGTGCCGCTCGGTCACTAAGTGCCATTTGAGGATGTTTCTTAGACACATGGCGTGGTAGATGAATAATATCGTCATATGTCTTCGTCATGCCTTATGTCCTCCAATCTGCTTGTTCCTATCTAATGTGGTAGCTCCCTCTACCAGATTCATGCCCTTTAAAACGGCGTTCTTTCCATATTTCTTTTTAATCTCTAGCATTGCTTTTTGCATCTTCTTTTCACGCTCAAGCTCCGCTTCTTCTTCCTCTTTTCTTGCTTGTTCGGCAGCATAATCCGTAAAAAGAGTAAGCTGTTCAAAGCTGTCTTCTCTCTGAACACTTCTCTCATCTACAACATGATTCACTGCGATATTAATTCTCCTGATCAAAAGATTCTTATCAACGATGCGCTCAAACAATTCTGTGAAAGCATCCATAATCAACTTTGTAGAAGAAGTCTGTCTGTTGAGATTGGTAGTTCCATGGGCAGGTTTTGGAACCATACGCCCATAATGGTCTATAACAATTGGCCCATCATAGGACTTCTTTATTTCCGGATTTGTCAGATTTTCAATGTCATAACCCACTGTTAGGACAATTTGGTCCGTCACAAGTCCTTTATCCACCAAATCAAGTACCAGCAGATCGGCCATTTCTCGCACAATTAGTAGTGCTTTTTCATAAGGATAGGCACATTGCAACACCTGACTTGAGCCAATACTATTCGTACTTGGCTTATATGCCTTTATGTCGGCAATCGTGCATGGTTCCCAGCCCCACGCATGGTCAATTAATAACTCCGCATTAATGCCAAACATCTTATACAGCAAATCCTCGTTATAGTAGTCTGTGGACTTACCGATGGAACACCTTGCAATGTCTCCCATTGTAAAAAGACCTTGTTCCTGTAGCTTCTTTGTATATCCTCTCCCAACACGCCAAAAGTCCGTTAGAGGCTGATGTGACCATAGCAGGTGACGATAGCTCATCTCGTCCAGTTCTGCAATCTGTACTCCATTCTCGTCCACTGGAATACGCTTTGCTTGAATATCCATGGCAACCTTACAAAGATATAGATTTGTCCCGATTCCCGCTGATGCTGTAATACCTGTCGTTTTAATGACATCCAGTATCAATTTCGTAGCGAACTCACGGGCTGTAAGATTGTAGGTTTTCAGATAACCGGTAGCATCAATGAATACCTCATCAATGGAATAGACATGGATATCTTCAGGTGCGATGTATTTTAAGTAAATATCATATATTCTTGTGCTGTACTCAATATAATGTGCCATTCTTGGAGGCGCTATAATATAGTCTAGGGCAAGGTTTGGCATAGATCTTACTTCCGAGTCACAGTAAGAAGCGCCGGAAAACTCACGCCCTGGAGCTTTTTGCAGCCTTGCAGCATTTACCTCCTTCACCTTTTGTACAACCTCAAACAGCCTTGCTCTGCCGGGAATACCATATGATTTCAGTGAGGGAGATACAGCGAGACAAATGGTTTTTTCCGTACGATCTGCATCAGCAACCACAAGGTTAGTTGTCATCGGATCAAGCCCTCGCTCCATACATTCGACCGAAGCATAAAATGATTTTAAGTCAATTGCAAAATAGATTCTGTTTTTCATGTTCATTCTCCGGTACCTCCTTCATAATTTCTCCACTTGAGATTATATGCCTGTTATAGTATGCACTGCTTACATAACAAACTTTCCATCAACGTATATTTTGATAAAAAGATGTATTTATTATAACATGACCACTCTCATTTTTCATGTCTAATTCAGCGAACAAAAAATCCATAACCATTTTTATAGCAAAACGCACCCACCAACAAATGTTAATGAGTGCGCTCTAATAATTACTTATTAATATCTATTCCCTTGAGTGTTGCAACATAGCCTTGCCCACTCCTACTAAACCTTTTCAATCGGTATCCATTACTAAAATCTGCACTTTTTTGCTCTGATTTTTGCCCTTATTTCTCATAAACAACTACATGCAGTGATCAAACCGTCTTATTTCCTCTTCTGACCACTATTCGTCATCAATACTACCGTCTCCACATGGGTTGAGACGTGCCAAGTGCTATATCTTGGGTATCATCTTGCCTATAAATTATTTGTTTACTGCCTCCACTCCAAGGTGGCTTGAGTTGATATCACAGCTTACAACGGCACATTTTACCGTTTTATTACTCCGCAGAAACAAATCAAGTCTGTTTCTTGTTATCTGTCTGTTCGTGGGATTATATTTACTCTTTACTCAAACAATGTTCTTTCTCATCATCAAGTAGAACGTCCACTACCTTTATTGTAGATAAATCATCCCTACTTGGATTTACCAAATTAACTACTCTTCTTGCGTGATTCATAACAAAATCATCATAGAGATTTCTTACTAATCTTCCGTTAGCAAAATTCTCATCTTTCATAGATATTTGTTTTTCTAAATATTCATGTACTATTTTTTTTGCTTCTTCATCCATACTATAATCATTTTTCTTACACATAGAAAGAAGAATCGCATCTAACTCATTAGAGTCATAGTCACCAAATTCTATAAATGTATTGAAGCGAGATTTCAAGCCAGGATTAGATTCAAAAAACTTATTCATTGGTTCTGTATATCCTGCTACAATAACAACTAAATCATCTCTATAATCTTCTAATGCTTTTGTAAGTTCGGTTAAGCATTCCTTACCATATGAATCAGAATGGTCATTTTCTGTAATGCTATATGCTTCATCAATAAAGAGAACTCCGCCCTTTGCTTTTTCAATAACTGATTTAACTTTTAACGCTGTTTGACCTTGATATCCAGCTATCAAATCTGTTCTTGAAACTTCTACAAAATGCCCCTTCGAAAGCAAGCCTATTCGTTTATATATATGTCCAACAATTCGAGCAACCGTAGTTTTTCCTGTACCTGGATTGCCTGTAAATGCAAGGTGCAAAGTGTTCTTGGATGAATATAAGCTATTCTCTCTGCGTAACTTTTGAATCTTCTGATAGGCAATTAAAACATTCACCTTTTCCTTGACACTTTCAAGTCCAACAAGTGCATATAATTCTTCTAATAATTCAGCTAGCGAACGTTTGTCTTCATCGTCTATATCTTTCTTTTCCTTATTGCAGATATCCAAAAGTTTCCCATATCCATAATAGCTAATTATACAGTTTTTTAACGTTGCTGCTACTTGCTTGATTTCATTAGAATACAAATCAGAATCTGCTATACTTGCAATTTGTTTTAGCAATGCAATCGTTGATTTTTCATCATCATTCTTTTCAGTTATTCCACTTGCAAGCTTTGTTATTTCTCCTCCAGCAGTTGTTAATGCGTCAAGTGTAGAGGCTGTGTTGTTTAATGCCTTTATGTATTTTTCCATTAAATCACCCCTGTCAAAACTAGTAACAGTTCTACAACAGCAAGTCCTAAGGCTCCACCCGCTACAAAGTAAGCATATTTAAGTTTTCTCTCTAGTGATGCTATTGAGTATTGCATTTTTTCAGCTTTATCTGCAATCTCATTATCTATTTCTACTGTCTTCTGTTGCAAAGAAATAACGCTATTGTTAGTATCTGCTAACTTCATCTTCAAAACATTTCCTTGTTCCCACATAGAGTCAACATCAACAAGATGTTCAAGCGAATCAACTTCTCCTCTAAACTCTTGTAATTCTGTGATTAACTCTCTGTTGGTCTTTGCGTATTCCTTTGTTTCATTTTGGTTCTGAGATAGCGTATCAATTATTCTTTTATGTTCAATACTTTCAAAGTTTAATCTTTCCAAATCACGCTGATGCTTTTGAATTACCTCCTCGCTATCGATGATATTTTTATGTATTTCTTTTATTTCTGTTTTAATGTTGGACAAGTCATCCCACATACTATCAATATCTTGTAAATGGATGTACCCCTTCAAAACAGCAACAAATGCATCAAGCTGTTCAAAGTGGCTTTTCATATGAAGAATTCCATCATTTACATTGTGTAATTCATTTTTAATACTATTGATTGATTCCTTTGCATCACTTACATCTGCCCACATAGAATCAATATCGCTTAGGTGAGTAATGTCGCTCATCTGGTTTACAAATTCTAAAACATATTGAATAGTAGGTATTTGCTCATCCAATCGTATAGCTGTGTCTTCTATTTTTTCAGCTATATCAGAAAAGAAATTCTTAAAAGAATCTGCTTCTTTTCGGAGTGTAAGAATATCTTTATTTACCTGCTCTACTAAAGCTCTATTTTTTGAATTTGCATTTGCTATATCATTGGTAGTTTTCTTTGATAAAGCTGTTATGCTATCCGAAACGACTTGAATTTCATTACAAATTGTTTTGCAATCTGACCAGATTTTATCAATATCAGTAAGATGCTTGTAACTATCTAATTTATCTTTAAAAGTTTTTAAAGCAGTAACAATTTTTGTTATATTAGCAACATTCTTCTCTATTTCGATTTGATGAGAGTCCAACTTATTCTGTTGACTTGCCAGTTTCTCATTGTGTTGTTTCAATGTGCCTTGTTGAGTTCTTACATCATTGCTTGTTTTTTCGATAGCTTTAACAGAAGCAACAATGCTTGCAATGTAGTCCTTATCCAAGACATCCAACGCATTATACACTTCTTTGAATTCTTTAATTGTTCTATTATTTGTTGAGTTAACATCAATCAAGTGACCTTGAATAGATTCCAATCGTCTATTTAGCTCATATCCAGTTACTTTATGGTCACCCAAACCAAAAAGTCCACCATCAGTTTTTACTTTATCAATTGCTAATTCTGCTTCTGTTTTTTCAGAAAACTCTTTAAGACGGTTTTTAGCCAGATCAAAACTGTGTCTTTTAATTTCTATCTCATTCATTATCTAACCAACCTCCTACTTTAGTAATTCATCAAGTTCGTCAGACAACGAATCTAATTCCTTAATAACCTCAACATCTTGTGTTTCAATGATAGGCTCTACAGTTTCATCTTCAAGTTCTACTGGCTCAACCTCTTTCAAAATATTATTAAACGCATCAGTCATGATTTCAGCAGCTTCAGAATGCCTTTCATAGATAGTTTGAGCACTTCTATCCTTTGTCTCATTCAGTTCATTTACTACATCCTGTTCATCAACAGGAGTTTCACTTTTAGTTTCTGATTCATCATCAGATTTTTCTTTCATCGGATTTGATGTTACATTGTTTGCTTTTTTTGTCTTACACAACAAGCAAATAATTCCAACAGTCAGTCCTGCTATTGCTGTGCATATAAATATTTTTTTCATCATCAGCATTCCCCTTAATCCAAACTTTTTAATATGTCATCTAAATCATCACTGATTTTATCTAGCTCATAATTTGTTTTTATATCTTCTTCATCTATTATGAATGTACTTTCGCTATCTGAAAAATCAGAAACAAAATCCTCCATGATATTGCCAAATGAATCTTTCATTATTGCACCGGCTTCTTGATGTCTACCAGAAATATTTGCCTGAGCATTGGCCTTATCATTTTCAAGTTGAGCTTCATTTACAATTTTAATTTTATATTGAGTATTGAGTAACTCATTACCCCTGATAATTTGATTATCAGTAGCTAATTTTCTGCTCTTATTTGCAATGGCTTTATCCAAAATATTCATGATAATCGCACCAATAACGCCGCACAATATTGCCGCAAAGAAGATGCCGAAAATGTTGGCTAACGTTCCGAATAATGGAATTTCAATTGCCATAAAAGGAACAGACATTAAAAGTTTTTCAAAAACTTCTCCTAAAACTAATGCTCCACCAGCCATTATTCCTGCTGAGATAATCTTTCCAACCTCCAAAACCTTTATGCTAAATGGCTTGTTTGCATTCTCTTTGTTGGTTAAGTATTGAATAGCCTCAATAAAGGATGAAATCCCCTGTTTGATAAAACTTGCAAGTTTCTTAAACATACTAACCACAGGCCCAAAGATTTCTGTAACGATAGTTCCAACAACAGAGTTTGCACCAGCTTTTAGGAAACTTGAGATTTTAGAAAAAAAGTTTTTTACAGCCTTCCTTATCTCATCTAAAAAAGTTTTAAAAGATTTTGTTGTTGATTTGAAAAACCTTACAAGGGCGTTAATTATTTCTTTCAACATAGAAGAAAGCGCCTGTATAGCCATTACTTTTAATGCATCTTTACCAGCCTTTTTCGCAGTTTCTTTAGCTACCCCTTTATAAATGTCCTTGTTTATTGCCTTACGTGCTTCTTTATCGGCTTTCATCATCAAATCATCATCTGCATCTAGTTTGTTTTGTAACCGTTTGTCTGCTTCTTCCTTTGCAAGCTTTTTTTCCACTTCAGACCTATTGGATTCATCTATCTTTTTCTTAGCACGTTCATTTTGCGCAATTAAATCCTTTTCTCTTTGTTCTCGCTTTTCCACATACTCTTTATTTGGTTTTTCTTTTATACTCCTGTTCAAAGAATCATTGACAGACTTCATATTCTCATCTTTATTAGCGAGTTCAGAGGCTTCCAATCCAGCCTGTTTTCTTCGTTTATTCTCAAATATCTCTTTTCTTTTGACAACATGCTCAACATCAAAGTTTTCTCCCGGCTTCAAATCTTTTCCTGTGTAATCATCTTTGAGTTTTCCTTGCTCTTGTTTTCTTTTCATCTCTTTGCGAGTATCTTTATATTTTTTTTCATTAAGAATTTTGGTACCTTCTTTTTTATTATATTCGGCAGATTCATCCTTGTGTTCTTTATCATATTTTTGAATTAAAGTCTCATTGGTAACTTCTAATCCAACTTGATTAGTAAACTGTCTCCAAACTTCGTCCATTACCACTTTACCTAACGCGTCTGGATTGCCAATTTTATCTCTTTCTTCTTTTAGGAACTCCAAATCTGATAATTCTTTTTCGAGTTCATTTTGCAATTTTTCCTCTAACTCATTGAGGTCAAACGATTCAGTTAGTTCTTCTTCAAGAGTTTCATTCTCACTCAAAACAGCATTTTCTTTTGCCACGATTCATTCATCCTTTCGCTTTCACTTTATCAAAAATCCATTTTTTGTCATTTCCAACAGTTTTACCCCAATATATTCCGTTTATTATTTTGCTATGGCATAATAGTAACTATTGTTCCCTGGCTTTTCAGCCACATATCAATACCTTTGCCAAACACCTCTGCCGACACAGTATAAATGCCATTCTCTTCAGATAAAATCTGTGCTGTAGGTAAACGGTCTAACACTGCATCTATATCAGTACCGGAATACTGAAACTTAACCTTCTGCAATTTCCCACCATACATAAACTGTATTCTCTTACGGAATTCTCCTTCTTCAAATCTACTGCTATATGGAATGTGAAACTTTTCATCCAATACCTGTAGATGCTTGATACGATCAATACGGTATATCGTAGGAAAAGAGTCATTGATCACATCAAAATCCTTCCGCACATCTTCATCATCAATAAAGGCTGTGAGATAAAAGTAATATTCTGAAAACATTATCGCCACTGGCTTCAGTTTTCTTTTCACAACTGCTTTGTCCTTCATTCGAATATAATCAACTTCAATATAATTGCAACCACGGATTGCCTGACCGATGTCCCACATCGTATCTATAAATTTCGTTTTATGCTTTGGCTCTACATAATGGAAGGCTTCATTGCTAATCAAGTCATTTACCAATTGCTGATTTTCTTTTGGTACACAGCATGAAATCAGTTTATCCAGCATATCTGCCATTTCTTTCTTGGTGAATGCACGGCTATCCAACAGAATCTTGCATAGTGCCAAAACTTCGCTATTGGAAAATTTCATCTTATAGATTTGCTCTAGGCGATATCCCTTTCTAATACGGTCATATATAACGGAATTGATACATCCCACTCTTTCGCTATCGGCTTCAAAGTAATTACGGATATCATCAATGTCTCTTTGGATGCTACGGTCGTTCACACCGTAATTGACAGCTTCTTCCGCTTTACTGACAAGATAGCCATTCATCAGTTTTGTGTAGATACCTAGCACTCTTTCAATCTTATCACTTTTGATGTTTTCCATAGACACCTCCTAACATAACTACAGTATACATTTCTGCAATGACAGATTGTGTCTATCTCACTCATTTTTTGATTTATTTCTCCAGTTTTTATATTTTTTTATTTCTACTTTAAACAATATAAGTTATTTTTACAAACAAAATAAGTTTACCATATTTTTCTACGTAATAACAGACCAAAAATGCAATTATTACAAAAAACATCATATTGAAATCGAATTTCGACAGGCAAAAAAATAAGGCTATAGCCAGAATATTTTCCAAGCTACAGCCTCACTTTAGTAATCAATCCTTATTTCTTCACCTTCTCCAACACCGCCTCAAACTCCAATCCATCCTCAAATATAAATACCACATTCTTCGCATCCTTGACCAGAACCTTCTCCACCAGTGTCTTGAACAGCTCATCATCAAATTCCTGTAATGGCTCCGTATTCCCACCAATGGTCTTTATGATATAATCCAGTTTCTCCTGCATTTTATTCTGATTCACATTTACTTCTCGTAGGCTTTCTTTCTTCTCCGATAAGTCATCCAACTCTGCCCGAATCCTCTGGTATTCCTTATTATAAAAGGTATCATCAATCTGGTGCCTTATCTTGAGCTGAATCAGTTCGCTCAAGTCATTCTCAAAAGTATTGATATCCGCTGTCAGCTTATCAATATCCGTTGTCACAGAATTCTTACCAATGACCTTCTCCACGTTATTATAAAATCCTCGAAAAAAAGAGCCCTTATCCCTGACCATATCATTGTATAGTCGGATAAAGGCTTCTTTCAATTCCACATCTTTTACTGCTTTGCTTTGACAGCGATTTCCATCGTGATCAATATAGCTTTTGCATTGCCATACGATACTTTCTGAAGGCGTTCCGCTGTTCCAATGGCGTCTTTTCAAGGTATTCCCACATTGACCACAGATTAGCTTTCCGCTGAATCCATATGTAGCAGTATATTTGGTTCTGTCTGTATTTTTCCCTGCTGAGATTGCAAATCTCCGTTCTCGTTCCTTCTGTACCATATCCCACATCTCCGGGGAGATAATTGGTTCATGATTATTTTCCACTTTATATTGAGGTTCCATATTTTTGTTATCAACACGCTTATGGGTTAGGTAATCCACGGTAACCGTCTTCTGCAAAAGCAATGTCCCCATATATTTTTCGTTCAGTAGAATACCGCTGACCGTAGAATCCCACCATTTATCTTTCCCTGCTGCGGTTGGAATTCTGTCTCTGGTAAGTCCTCTGGCAATTGTTGTGTATCCTTTGCCATCAAGATATTCCCAAAATATCCTTCTTACAATTTTCGCTTCTTCCTCATTGATAACAAGGTGCCCATTTTCATCTTTATTATATCCAAGAAACCGCTCACAGTTCACAATGGCAACTCCATCCTTAAATCTCTTCTTGATTCCCCACTTACTATTTTCTGAGATATTTCTGGATTCTTCCTGTGCGATGGAAGAAAGCATAGTTAAGACCAGTTCCATTTTAGAATCAAAGGAATAGATATTTTCTTTTTCAAAATAAATCTCAACCCCGATTAATTTCAGCTTTCTCACATGCTCCAAACAATCCACCGTATTCCTTGCGAATCGGGAAATGGACTTAGTGATGATTAAATCAATTTTCCCTTCATAACAATCACTAATCATCCGATTGAACTGTGTTCTATGTTTTACATTTGTTCCACTGATACCTGCATCGGCATAAATATCCACCATCGTCCAATCTGGATTTTCATTTATTTTCTTTCGGTACTCGCTAACCTGTGCATCATAACTTGCCATCTGCTCATCCGAATCCGTACTGACCCTGCAATACGCACACACTTTTCTTTTTGCTTCAGCCGGAACTCCTTCGATTACTTCGAATTTCGCTTTCGGCTGTAATACCTGTACTACTTTTGCTGTTGCACTCTTCGCCATATATTGCACTCCTTTAAAATATATTCCCTAACGGTATGTACACATTATAATTACAGTGGCAATAAGTCAACGCTTACTGCCACTTACTTTTCTTGTAAAACCCAAAATTATTCCGCTTATGCTACCTTGGTTCTTTGTGTACCTGCACCAAATGTAACACGGTTTAAACGGTCAATTTCATCGAACTCCTCATATGTTATGAACCCTTGTTCTCTCATCTTTTTCAGATAATGAACGCTTAATAAATACTCTAAGCTGGGTTGCTTCTGCATTAAAATTACCTTCTCCTTTCAATATAAAACCAACTTTAATGTTACTGAATTCTTTACATTATTATCATCTGCTAAATATGCGGTCAAGATGACACTCAAATCGATATTATCATAGTTTTCCGGTGCTGATACCGTACAACTGTTATTTCCTTTATCAGTCAATGTAACAATATTAGTAGCTGCCCCGTTTATATCCGTTACTTTCCATAACACTTTTTTATCCGTCACCTGCACTCCGCCATAGAATACAGTTGCAGTATAAGTACTTGCATATCCACCGACACTTATTTCCTTTGAAGGGTAAGTCAGTGTAATGGTATATTCTTTTACAATTTCCTGCACTACCTTCAATATGCAGCTTGCACTAATGGTTGGTGTAGCTTTCAGCTTGCATGTTACGGTTGTATCTCCTACGGATACGGCTGTTATATTTCCTGCCGAATCAATCGTAGCAAATTGTGTATTCTCTATTTCAAATACGACCTCCGGAAATGTTGTCATCAGCGTTCCGTTATCGTATACTTGATAATTTAATTTTTTGGTTTCCCCAATTTCCATGTTAATGGGACTTAAATCAGTAATCGTAATGGTATAGATATGTTTCTCCTCATAAGACCAACGGTCAGCAATTTCACTGTCTTTATCATCCTTATCGGTAAACAAATCCTTTTCCGCATATATGATGATTAATCCCACCTTGCTTTTATCAATTCCTGTGATTTTCCATGCCGACCCAAACTTGATAAATCGTCTGCTAATTGCTAATAGGTTAGTATTTGCATTTGCCTGTAGATATAATTTTATTTCTCCGACAGCAGTACTGATTATTTTTCCATCTTCAATGGTCGCTTCCAGATTATCTACAATACAATAAAAACTATGTAGGACATTCTGAACATACAGTTTAATCTGCCAATCTGCCCTTCGAATCTTAGCTTTATATGTATTTGCATCAGCTACCACTTGGCTGATTACCATCCACTTGACATTCTGATACTCCAGTAATGTTCCTGTATTATAACTTTCCTTCATGATTAAATATTTGTCATCATAAAAACTTGGATTCAATGATGCATCCGATAGGATTACTTTTTTCGTACTTCCATATATCTGAATATCCTTACCAAATTCATGAATAAAGAAATCAATCTGCTTATTTAATTTTCTCATCTTAATCACACTCACAAACATAAAGGAAGCATTCCAGATAATTGCTCCACTCTTTCAGACTTATTATTTTATAAAGCTTATCTACTGTTTTGAGATAGCCTGTATCCGCAACATTCGCATTCTTATCGCAAAAGGCTCTTGCGGTAATGTCAATCTCTATGCTATCTTCAAACTGTATCGTCTTTTCATATGGCTGTAAATCTATCTGTATTCTAGCAAGCTTCTCTTTCTCTGCATCCAACACATCACATTCCGTATTATAAAACATTAAGCACCTCCAATCATAATCTTAGGTTTCGGTAGAGCCTCCTTGATATAATCCGGTATTCCAGAACTGTTAAGGCTGATACTTCGTTCTCCTTCTGATTTTTGTGAATACCCAAGCACATCCTGATTTCGATATAAATAGAAAGCTAGATTGATAATCGTAGAATCATAACGTTCCGGTAGTTCCGTGATATTGCAAAATTCTTCTGCCATAATTCTTGCCTGTTGTAAGTAATATTGTAGCAGTGCATCCTTTAATGTATCTGCCGATTCCATTCCTAATAATATCTTCAAAACCTCTAGCATATCCTACCTCCATTTGTATAGGAAGAGACTGGATTTCACAGTCCCTCCCCAAATCAATAATAAGTTATCCAAGCAATCTGCAAGCTAAATCCGGGTTCAAAGTCTTCACTCCACAAAGCATATCAATGGAGATGACGTCCTTTTTGAACTGGCTGTTATAATCATAAATAACACGAAGTCCAAAACCATCATAATTGACGATTGCTTTCTGTTCACTGCTAAGTCCCTTTGGTAGAGCAAGTGGTCTGGTTACCAGTGCAAATGCATTCTTATGAAATGCTAAGTTTGCCACATGACTTCCTGTAACAGTAACCTCAACCGTAGCTGCAATATCTTCCTTTAATGCAGGAGATAATTTGACCGTAATCTCATTGTTCTCTGCTGTGGCAGATTCTATTACTGTATAGGAAGCACCCTTGATTGTTAAAACATCACCAACTAATACAGTTCCTGTTAAAGTCGTAGCACTTAATGTAATGGTAGTTGCTCCTTTTGTGGTAGCAGCTTTTGGCTTAATCTTACCACTTCCGGCAGATAAGGTTCCTGCGGTATGTGTCTTAACATTCTGGTCTGCGAAGATATTAAATCCAAACTTTCTGCCTAGAGATGCTTCCGATAGAGAAGTTCCATCATCTCCAACCTTTGCTGCTTCATGGAAGGTAGGAATCTGGAGCAGATTGTTTTCTGCGGTTGGATCAATGACTAGACTTCTGTTATCAAATGGAGCCTTCGCTTCATTCAATACTTTTCTGGCTCCTGTAATTGCACCGATATCATTCGGAGTCGTTCCTGCTGTGCCATAGGTATTTGCCACATCATCATATAAACCTAACAGATAGGTATCAATCTTCTGTGCAAAGCTCTGCATTGCTGGCTGTAATAACTGTGTACTGAAATCCACAATATCAAGAGAAAGTTGTTCTGCTGTTACCTCAAAGGAAACATCAAGAAGTTTATCAAGCACTACGCTTTCAGCACCTTCCGTTGCATCTTGTATCTCAATTCCTGTTGTTCTGTTAAATTCCTTTGCTTCAAAAGTAGCTGGTTTACGGATGGTTACCGTATTACCTACTCCTGCTACAAATTCATTCGCATAATCACGATGAACCAGATTTGACATTACTGTGTTGTTCTTTAGTTGTAATAAAGCCTCTTTTGCTATAATTGTTGGAGTTAAAATTGTATTACTCATAATAAATCACCATATCCCTTCTTATTTTTGTGTTCTTGCCTTAATGTAATCGTTCATAGACATCTTTTCTAAATCCTGAGCTACTGCTCCACCTGCTTTGGGCGGAGTATAACCATTTGATTTCAGCCTTTCTTCCAAGGCTTTTTGAACCGCACTCTGAAATGCACTTTCAAAAGACTTCAAGTTATCCAAGGTAGAATCCTCGTTTTCTCCAATAAAAAAGCCTGCCAGTTCAATCGGCAGGTTTCTCTCACTTGCAATTTGGATTGTTTTATTGGTCAGGCTTTCTCGTTCCTTTTCAAACTTCATTTTGTTGATTTCAGATTTCAACCGTTCCACTTCTAATTCCTGTTCACTCTTTTCCGGAAAGCGTTTCCTAATCTCATCCTCAATCAGTGCTTCAAGGTGGTTGGATTTCCATGTTTCCAGACCTTTCTGCAAATGTTTGTCCTTCACGGAATCAATCCATGCTTTTGCATCGGGTTCCTTCTCCACATATTCCTGCACCTTTTCTTTTGTAATTGGCACATAAGAACTGAGTAATTTACCCACCTCTTCTGTCTTCCCATCTTCGCTTTCCAAAAACTGTTTTACTTCTTCTAACATCATATTAAATGACCTCACTTTCTTTTGCCCCGGCAACATCCTCAGATACTGCTGACGCATTCTCTAATTTTAATTTCTTTAGTTCCAATACAGGACTCTCCACAAATGGGAGTAAGGTAAGCATGGTTTCCTTTGAGCATACCCCATTTAATTTGGTAATCACATCTGCCAGTCCTGTCAAATCCGTAGGCAGGTTTCTCGTAAACTTAACTGCGATATCTCGGTAGTCAAATTCCCTGCCTTCTTTCTTCTTTATAAAAAGGAACAGATTTTTTAACCGTTCCCGCAGCACCTTTTCCATAAACGCTTCACGAATGGCTACCCTGTTCTCCAGATTTAATAATTTGTTTCTTAGTGCTAATGATGAGGTATTGGATGCCCAATTCTCATTAAAATTGACCTCATCCATCATGTCATAGATTTTCCGTTCAATATTCTCTAGTTCGTTCTGAACGAAATTATCATTGATGTCCTTAATCAGCCATTTGACCGCTCCACCCTTTGGCACCTGTATGATACCCATCTGCTTCATTTTCAGAAGATCTTCTTCTTCAATCTTGGCATTCTCAATAATCAGATAAGCATTCCTGTGATCTGATATTTCATTCACCAAATCAGAATTCAAGGAGTTATATGCATCAATCAAGCTGATTACATCATAGAAGCCACTCTTTCTCTCCATATTGGCATTGCAGATAATAACCGGAACCCGTTCAAATAGATGGGGATGCTTATCGAGATACACCAGTTTTCCATCAATCAACTGATAATGAAGGATTTCATTGTCCGTATAGACATCAATATACTCACCAT
Source organism: Bacillota bacterium (assembly GCA_023389295.1). GTDB lineage: Bacteria > Bacillota > Clostridia > Lachnospirales > Lachnospiraceae > Mobilitalea. The sequence continues at coordinate 2,460 of JAEWEO010000129.1, read as the reverse complement.
CATCAAATGCCTTATAAAACTTATGTACCGCCAGAGATACATTTCGTTCTGCTGTCCCATCCTCCAATACATAGGTATCCATTGGTGTAAGTATCGTAGCTGAGAAATTCCCCTGCTGGTCGATATAATTCAGTTCGTAGCTTTCCCCATATATCTCACTTAGTTTTCGTAGGGTGATATTATGTTCCTTATCCCAATGAGATGTGCTGGTATCAATATACTGGATGATATCACTGTCATCCGACTTGGATACATAATTGACTGGCTTACCAAGTAGATATCCGGTTTCGTTATCTACGAACTTTCGTGGAAAATTGAACACCAGTTTTTGATTACTACGACTGTCCTGCATATCATAATTACGCAGGATATTATGTTCTCCATTATAATAATCTTTGTAGATTTGTTTCTGCTGTACCTGTTTTTCTAACTCGTCCAGGCATAATAATATAAGTTCTTCTGTTACTATCAAGTTAACCTCCTTCCAAAATGGGCATAAATATAGCCACCCAAACGGATGGCTAATATTATGATCTGGCATTTTTCTTTAAAAATGGCAGGTATTCAAATTGCATTGATTTATTTCTTTTGCAGTAATGTGTCTTATATCTAATATGGTGAATATGTACCCTGCTTCACTTCTTCATCTTTCAATTAATAAGGTGACTTCTCCCGGTACATTACTATATTTTGCTTTTTTCTGAATTCTTTTTATATCTGATTCCATTATTATATTCATTTGTTTATCATTACACAACACTCTCATGCTTACGACAAATCCTTGGCACAAATCAATTATTCCCCTTAAATAGTTTTCTGTCTCATTAATATCAATTTTCTTTATGTCAATCACCATTTCCCCTTTATAAGAAAAATCTTTGGCGTTTATAAAGCATTTATCCTTTACAAAAAATTCATCAATTATATACTGAAAGGATCTAATATATTCTTCTCTCTCTTGTACTTCCCTTTTTTTCGCTTCAATTCTGTCTTTTTCTTTCTTAATAGCAATTAATTTTTTAAGATCATCTATTGTCTCATAATGATATTCAGGGATTATCAAAAAGCCTCTTTCTACACCAAGTTCATCTTCTAAACGTCGGAACTCTTCCCCTTCTAATCGTTTTCTTTCCATTTCTTCTTTGTTGCGTTTTTCCCAAATTATTTTCTGTTCATCATCAGATAATAAATCATCCGATTCTTTATTGGTTGTTAAGCCATATTTTAAACAATATTTCTCTTTCCGTTTATTGATTATTTGTTTAGCTCTTATCTTTATTGGATCATCCTGAGGCAGATTGCGTATAATATCAAACTCATTTGACACTAAAATAAGCAGCGTATTTCCAACACCACAATGATATGAACATTTACCACAAGTACATACCAACCAGCCACAATTATTACATCGTATATTACTATTAGAATTTATTTTACTTTTACATTTCCAGCATCCACTAGCATAATGAGGAGAATAAATAGGATATTTTTTATTTAAAAAATGTATTAGACTTTTATTTTTCAGATTATCCTCTGGCGCTTCTCCTTTAAATAGTAATTCTTCTTTTGTATAATTTTTATAATCACGGTATTTTCTATTTTTATAAAATATGTATACAATAAATACCATTATGGCTATTACAATATAAATAATCATAATTTCCTCCGTATTTTATCAAATTCATTTTTTGCTTTTATAGGTAATAATACTTGCTTTGATTTTTATACCTCTGAATGTGTAACCAGATTACTAGAAGGCATAATATAAACCTTTGAAATTATTCCGGCTATTAGTCCTCATCATAATTCATATCATCATACATAAAATAATCATTATGAAGATAATAGAACCATTCTTCCGGAATATACTCTTCATCCTCATACTCTATGTATCCTTGATAAATAAGTTCGGCGATATCTTTTTTCGGGACACGCTCAATTTCATCATGTCGATAATGTAAGCCGAATTTTTCTTCAAGAGGTGGGATTGTACCAAACATACAATATCTCCAGTAGTCATCATTTATATATTTATCTTCCCACTCATTATCACCTTCATCAAATTCTTGTTGATTTATTTCACTTTCTTCAGTGTTTTTAGGTTTTTCATTAATATATTCATTACAATTTTTGTTAGTATTCTTATGATTTACACTTAAATAATCATTGTCATTTTTATTCAGAAATGAATTGTCTATTTGATCTTCTTTATTATCTAATAATGTGTGCTGATGACAATTCTCATCCAAATTATCTAGGCTTTTTTTCTTATGTATTATTAATTTAAAGAATTTTATTATTCCCATAATTACACCTCGTCATAGATAAAATATATTCATCCACTATATTCTACATCAGCATGAAATAATTGTAAATCCTTCCATTAATTCATATAAAACTCTATATCATATGGAGTAATTAAAACAACAACCCTCTATCATAAAACTTCAACTTCTGTAC
>JAEWEO010000115.1 GCA_023389295.1 Bacillota bacterium | reverse complement strand
TTATAATGCAATTATCCATTTTTATATATGTTTTTTGTAAACTTATTCTAACGATTACAGTCCAACTTAGGCTATGTTTAGTATGACATCATCTTGTTAAAGTCCCCGAGTAAAATATGCTCCCTCCTAGATAAACAGTTTTATTATTTAAACTGCCTAGCTAGAAGGGAGCATATGGTAAATTCAATATAATATTTCTCAGTTACAAACTGAGCAAGGATCATATCCTTGTTTTTTTGCATTGGTCAATGTAATTTTTATCATACTATTCTTTAAATATCTACAACCTTTGATGTGATATTTGCTTCCTGTTTCAGTGATATAGACATAGGTTTTATTGATAACACTATTGGTCCCAGAATTATTATTACTATTATTCTCCGTCGTTGTGTTAGAACTTGTGCCAGGTTTATAAGTGGAAGGTTTCGCATTAATTGAAATATTCTTACCATCACTTTTTACCACAATGGTTCCAGATTTATCTGTTCGGTAGGTTTTTATCTTATTCTCTGATAACAATTTAAGTGTGCTATCATTTGGATGACCGTAACTATTTTTACCAACACTGATAATTGCATACTTTGGCTTTATCGCTTTTAATAATTTTTTGTTTGTACTAGTTTTGCTTCCATGATGACCACACATATAAACATCAGCGGTTAGATCAATCCCATTACTTACTATATCAGCGATAGATTCGATTTCACTATCACCGATAAACACAAAACTGTTCTTTTGATAGGTTAGTTTGATTCCAATGGAGTAATTATTTAGATTACTACCATACTGATAGCTATTTGGTGCAATGATTGTAAAGCTTGCTTTCCCAAGTTTATAAGTAGTCCCAACCTCTGGTTTTGTTATTTTCAAATTCTTCTTAGCGATTGTTTTTAATAAGTTCTCATATGTTTTTGTTGTATGTTCTACCTTTGGCATAATAATCTTGCCAACAGGATACTTCTTAATGATATCCGATGCACTTCCTATGTGATCTGCATGCGGATGTGTGAGAATTAAGTAATCAAGTTCGTTTATGTTCTGTTTTTTTAGATACTTAAGAATCCTATCTGTATCATCCGTATCACCAGCATCAATCAGCATATTCTTACTTCCATATTGCACAAGTACACAATCCGATTGCCCTACATCAATATAATGCACTTTGAGTGATTTCGTAGCTGCTTGTCCTTGGCTTGCTGGATATAGCATACCAATAACTAAAAATAACATTGATAAGATCGATATTATCCTTCGTAGCATGTTTTGTCTCATGTTGTCCTCCTGATGTCTCATTCTTATGTCAACTTATACTTTAATCTATGAGCAAATATCCTTCAATAAAAATGTAACTGAAATTTCCTTCTGGTGTGATGTTTTCCAAATAAAGTACAAAAAAATCCCAGAAACATAATATGATGTTTCTGGGATTTTGATGACTTTGATAATGATTTGTGCTTGTTGATCTCGATTTGCTATTACTGGAATATGGGCTACTCCATTCTCATGTAAATGAGCATCATTCTTAATTATCTACTAAATCAATAATCTCCTTCCAATTCTTTGGAAACCCCATTTGTTCTAAAATTTCATAATAGTATGTAGTATTCATGTTACCTTCCATTTCTTTCAATGCCTCTGATAATACTTTTATAAACATTTCAAAATCGTTTTTATTAAGAAGATATTTAAACGAAATAGTCACGCCAAATAAGTCACTTTTCCCTATATCTCCATATCCTTCTAATCTTAATTTCTTATGTATCTCTAAATCCCTTATGGCTTTTTGTTTAATCTTATAATTATAAAGCCTTTCATTATGAGCACAAACATTTCTGAATTTTGACAAAACGTTAAGCATTGATGCCAACTGCTCCTTATAAACACCAGTAAACTCTTTTGCTATTTTTATTTGTATTTTGCTCACCGAATACTGATATATCTTAGAGACATTCCCTAATGTTAAAGTATTTACTAATACCCATAATGGTACATTGTCATACCTATCTTTATGATGTTTTACATAATCGTACTTATCGCTCTGCTTATCTATTATATTCCGTAATATTGCTATTGTCTCATTTATTTCATTCTGATACTCTACATAATTATAATTATTTACATTCAAATATTCTTTTTGGTCAAATCCAAACCTTTCAGTAAATGTATATGAATATAATGATTTAATATGGCGCTCTACTTTTAATATGCATCTGAAATAAATTTCCCTTAATAACTCATCAAATCTATATAAAGCCAATATATTATTAAAATTCATATCCCGTTTATAATCATTAGTACTTTTGTCTTTAAAAATATCTTTATAACCAGAAATAAGTGAATAGTAATTGATAACCTTTAAGTACTCTTTCGCATTTTCTACGTCATCAATTATTAATTTCTTATCAAGTAATCTCTGTATCTGCTGATCATAATCTAAAAAACACTTCTCTTTCGCCACGGATTCAGACATAATATTCCTCCTATATGCAAAAAACCCCTTTGTTAACAAAGGGGTTTTTTGGGTTGTAGGCCCTCAGGTAACTACAACGCGATCACTGGTAGTAATCTTAACACACAAAAATATGTTAGTCAACACATTTTTTATATTGAAAATTATCTACTCATAAAATTATATGGCATGTTTTTGCGGATTATTCATTAAGACATTGACCATGCACAGAATAGTACAACTTTCTATGCTACGGCTCTGTAAAAGAAAGATGATGAAGTTGCAAACTCCCTTGAAGATTTGTTAAAAGAAAAATACCAGCCATTTTCACATAACAACCGGTATTTTTATTGCTATAGTAGTCAACTAACTTTTTGACTAACTTTTTCTTATTTTAGGCCACTGACTAACTATTGACTAACTCTATTTTAACTAAATTCAACCTATTACAATTCATTCCAAAGATAGTTCAAACATGGTTATTCACTGGGTTTGTACCAAAAATCAAGCAAAAAAAAGAAAGCTTCCAAGCGGATTCGAACCGCTGACCTATTCATTACGAGTGAATCGCTCTACCTACTGAGCCATGGAAGCTTAATACTCCTATATTATATATAAATCGTTTTTAGATTTCAAGAGATAATTTCATATTATTTGGTTTTTCTTGAATATATCACCAGCTCCTCCTAAAGTGGAAGCAATATAATAATGATAGTTACAAGAAATAATAAACAACCAGATGGACACCTGCAATTACAAGGCTTACAAAGAAAAAACAAAAGACTTTGCACAACAAAAATAACAACAAAAATAATTAAGAGTAATGTAGCCAATGGAAATAGAATGGAGACAAGGATCTTGATTCCAATTACGATTGCAGCTAAAGCAATTAAAAATTTTGGTACAATGCAGTTTTCTCTCCTCAACTACTCCACTTCTCCTATCTTTAAAAACTCTTCCTTCTTCATACTATGGGTATACTAATGTTTTCATTCTATCATGTTGATGATAAGTACATTTCCTTATAGCAACTGTATTAAAAAATGCAGATAGAGTCAATCTCTTGACTGTATCTGCATTTTGAATATCTTTATTTTGAATATCTTTATTTTGTTTTATCATTTTATAGTATCATTACTTCATCTGATACACATTTGTCATAGCAAATTTTATCATAGTGAAATTCATTATAGAGGTTTTCATGATCTAAATTCATGCTAAATAAATCCATCATAGCAGATTTCACTATATCAATCTCACCAGAAAAAACTTCTATGCACTCTTATCAAACTGTGAATTATACAGATTTGCATAATATCCACCCAATGCGAGAAGCTCATCGTGAGTTCCTTGTTCTACAATGTCGCCATCTTTCATGAATAGAATTAAATCTGCATTCTTAATGGTTGACAAACGATGCGCAATGATAAAGCTAGTTCTACCTTCCATGAGATTATCCATGGCTTTCTGAATTAATATTTCTGTTCTAGTATCTACAGAGCTAGTTGCTTCATCCAGAATCAGAATCTTAGGATCTGAAAGGATTGCACGAGCAATGGTAAGGAGCTGCTTTTGTCCTTGTGAGACATTACTTGCTTCTTCATTGAGTTCCAT
>JAEWEO010000093.1 GCA_023389295.1 Bacillota bacterium | reverse complement strand
AGAACAAAGAGAATAGTAACGGAACTTGGCAAGACAATTGCCACACCGGATGAAACTAGACAAATTTTGGGACTTAAAAATTGGAATACAAAGAATAAGTAAAGAATAAGAGCTTGAAATTGGAAGTAAAGAATTGGGGGTTTTCTTGGATGAGAGAAGTAGTTATCGTCTCAGCGGTAAGAACTGCCATTGGTAGTTTTGGCGGTACTTTAAAGGATATGTCTGCGGTTGACTTAGGACAGATTGCAGCAAAAGAGGCAATTCGTAGAGCTAATATTGATCCTGATTTGATTGATGAGGTTGTGATCGGTAATGTTTTATCGGCCGGACACGGACAGAATATTGCAAGACAGGTTGCAATCAAAGCCGGTATTCGTGAAACAATTCCTGCACTTACCGTAAGTAAGGTATGTGGCTCCGGCCTAAGAGCGATTAGTTTAGCTGCCCAGATGATTAAAGCAGGTGATAATGATGTGGTATTAGCCGGAGGAACGGAAAGCATGAGTAATGCAGCATATGTTCTGAAAAAAGCTAGATTTGGATTAAAGATGGGCCATGAAACTATCGTTGACTCTATGATCCAAGACGGTCTTTGGGATGCCTTTCATGATTATCATATGGGCATGACGGCAGAAAATATAGCAGAAAAATGGAATATAACAAGAGAAATGCAGGATGAGTTTGCTGCGAAAAGCCAACAGAAGGCGGAAGCTGCTATCAAAGAGGGAAAGTTTAAGGATGAAATCGTACCTATCTCTATTCCTCAGCGCAAAGGAGATCCGATCGTATTTGATACGGACGAATTCCCCAGATTCGGTACAACCATAGATAAATTAGCAAAATTGACACCGGCATTTAAGAAGGATGGTACTGTAACAGCCGGAAATGCCTCTGGAATAAATGACGGTGCAGCAATGGTAGTTTTGATGACAAAGGAAAAGGCAATAAGCCTTGGTCTTCCGATTATGGCAACCATAAAATCCTACGCTACAAAAGGAGTGGATCCCTCCATCATGGGTTACGGAGTTGTTCCAGCTTGTCAAAAAGCAATGGAACTTGCCGGCGTTAGCGTGAAAGATATTGATTTGATTGAGGCAAATGAAGCCTTTGCAGCACAAGCCATTGCCGTGTGTAATGATCTGGGCTTTGCTCCGGATATAACGAATGTAAATGGCGGTGCAATTGCCCTTGGTCATCCAATCGGTTGTTCAGGAGCAAGAATTCTTACGACTCTTGTTTATGAAATGCAAAGAAGAAGTTCAAAATTAGGCCTTGCATCGTTATGTATCGGCGGTGGAATGGGTACAGCGATCCTATTAGAAAAATAAGAGGTGCGAATGAAAAACAAGATTATATCAGTAGAAGAAGCTATGAATTTAATTCATGACGGTGATAGCGTTATGATTGGCGGGTTTATGACCTGCGGTACTCCAAAGATATTAGTGGAGGGTATCGTTCAAAAAGGAATTAAAGATTTAACGGTCATTGGCAATGATTCCGGTGTAGTAGGCGGAGGTATCGGTAAACTGATATCCGCTAGATTAGTAAAGAAGCTCATTGCTTCCCATATCGGTTTAAATCCGGAAACCGGAGCACAAATGTCAGCTGGAGAGTTAGAGGTTGAGCTCGTTCCGCAGGGTACCCTGGCAGAACGAATTCGAGCTGCAGGTGCAGGTCTTGGAGGTGTATTAACCCCCACGGGTGTTGGTACTGAGGTTGAACAGGGAAAAGAGAAAATAACCTTAAATGATGTGGAATATCTAATCGAAATGCCCTTGAAGGCAGACGTAGCTCTCATCAGAGGAAGCATCGTCGATAAAGCTGGAAATGTATATTATCATAATACCACGAAAAACTTTAATCCTATGATGGCAACGGCAGCAAAAACAGTTATTGTAGCTGCTGAAAAAATTGTTGAGGTTGGAGAACTTGATCCAAATCATGTTTGTACTCCAGCAATTTTTGTAGATTATATTGTAGGAGGTGAAGTGTAATGGCTAACGAAAAGGAGATTATTGCAAGCCGAGTAGCAAAAGAATTAAGAGATGGCGATGTTGTCAACCTTGGTATTGGTTTGCCGACCTTAGTATGTAACTACTTACCCAAAGACGTACATATTACACTTCAATCCGAGAATGGGATCTTAGGAATGGGCGAATTATGCAGCCCCGGTACGGAGGATAAGGATTGTATTAATTCCGGTAATCAGTATGTAAATGTATTACCTGGAGCAGCATTTTTTGATAGCTGTACCTCCTTTGGAATCATTCGTGGAGGTCATGTTGACGTAACTATTTTAGGAGCCTTGCAGGTTGATGAAACAGGAACTCTTGCAAGCCATATTGTGCCTGGTAAGATGGTACCCGGTATGGGGGGTGCAATGGATCTGGTAGTTGGAGCAAAGAAAGTTATTATAGCGACCACTCATACTGCAAAGGGCGCACCAAAACTACTAAAAAAAGTTACACTTCCAACGACGGCTGTAAATAAAGTAAATTTGATTGTTACAGAGTTGGCCGTAATTGAAGTGACAAAGAACGGTTTCTTACTAAAAGAAATTGCAGAGAATACAACCATAGAAGAAGTTCGTCGTTTAACAGAGGCAGAACTGCTGATTAGCGAAGATCTTAAGGTTATGGAGATTTCCCTGTAAAAATTACTACATATATATAGCTATAGACACCTATCTGCATAGGTTCATTCCGAATGTAGATAGGTGTTTTATAAACATAAATAACAAAATTGCAATACGCAAATGTGACATAGCATTAGAAATATAGGGTAATAGAAATATCGTTGAGGAGAAGGAAGAACTATGACCAACAAAGAAATTGTGAAAAGCTTTTACGAAGAATTTTTTAATGGACATCAAATCGAAGCGGCAGATCGATATGTGCAGGAAAATTATATTCAGCACAATCCTGGCGTGGCTCAAGGCAGAGCAGGTTTAAAAGAAGCTTTTGCAAAGAAATTCGAGCTTGATCCTACCTTTAAATTAGAGATACAGATGTTAATAGAAGAGAAGGATATGGTAGTTGTTTATATCAAGAACATTGATCCCGAGGGAAATACAAAGGTTCGTGTAGTAGACATTTACCGGTTGGAAGATGGAAAGCTGGCAGAACATTGGGATGTCCTGCAGCCCGTTATAAAATAAACACCGGAAAAATAGTTAAGTAAACCTTATTATGATTACTCTTGTAGTAGAACAATTTTTGACATTGAAAAATTGTTCTATTTTTTTGTAGAAAAAAAAGTAACTAGATTTACGGCATAAATTGAAGTAATAAGAAATAAGAAATTGAATGTTTCTAATTTAATAAAATAATAAAATAGAATCAGTTGGATAATACAAAATTTAAGGGGTTCATCGATGAGAAAAGTAATAATAGGCATTGCTGGATGTGGTGGACTTGCAAATAGGTTGCAAAAGAAATAATAGATAAAAATGAACGCCTATAAATAAGAATTCATATAACAAAACAGAAAGGTGGATGTAATATGTTTGATCGTTTTTTGATACGAAAAGATAGCCTTACCAATGTAGTGGAAAACGGTGAGGTTATTGGATTTAAGTTTGCGGTACGAATTGCAGATTATCGTGGATGTTTCTTGTCTCTACATAATGGCTACTATGTAGAATGTGACGGGGTTGAGTATCCGGTAAGCTTACAAAGATTTGAGATAAACCAAAAAGGCCCCAGAAGTTTTGATGAAATTAAAACCTGTATCTGGGAGCACTGGGATTATGATGATGAAGCATATCTCTATATAGAGAAAAAAGGTGGTCTCACACCGGGTAAGCATAACATTGGGCTGCAGCAGTCCGTTCTGGCTCAATATGGTTATATGCCTTGGGATGAGGAGTGGGTGAAAAATCCGCCCGTACCCGGCAAAGGATCAGGAGCAGGTAAAACAAACACAATCAGTCGGTTTGAATTAGAATTATAAGCAAAGTGGAGGTGAAAGACATGGGAATTAAAAGAGGAGTATCTCTTTATAGTTATCAGCAGGAACAATTTTTTAGACGCATGAACTGGAAGGATATGATACGTGAAGTACATGATAATCTTGGCACGGATGGAATTGAGATTATCGATGAGGCTATTATCCGTAATTATCCATTCCCGTCCGAACAGTTCTATTTTGACTGGAATAATGAAATGGCAAGGTATGGAATGAAGGCGGTTACGATGGATGTTTATCTGGATGTGCATCAGTTCCGTGATCATGTGATGAATCACAGAGAAGCGGCAGAGCGCCTTAAAAATGACATCAAAATAGCAGCAAGAATGGGATTTGAAAATGTAAGATGCTTATGTCTGGTTCCGACCGAAGTAATTGAAATGGCAATTCCTACGGCTGAGAAATACAATGTTAGAATTGGTAAGGAGATTCATGCGCCCCTTCCCATTAAACCGGGTTTAAATCATGTGAATGTAGATCCGGTTATGGATCCTAGAATGGCGGATCAGATCATTGAACTGGTGGAACGAACAAAGACGAAGCATGTAGGATTGGTACCTGATTTTGGAATTTTCCAACACTCAGCTTCAGACCTTGCAATCAGTTATTTTAAACGTCAATACGGCGAGGAAATGATTGGCTTTATACTTGAGAAGAGTAAGGAACACGAGATTGCAGATATCTTAAAGCTTTTAGATGAAAAATATCCCGGTCATACCATGAATTTCATGACCATGGGCTCAATTGTTATTAAGAAATCCAGCGCGATGCCGGAGGACATGAAAGACATTGTTCCTTATATCGTTAGTATTCATGGAAAATTCTATCACATGACTGAGATAGAGGGGAAACCAGGCCAGTATGAAGATAAGGCAATTGATTATGCAACGCCGATTAAGTATCTAAAGGAATGTGGCTTTAAGGGCTATATTAATTCCGAGTTTGAAGGACAAAGATACTGCCAGGATAGAAACGAAGAGGATTTAATATCTGAGGTGGAACAGGTTAGAAGACATCAAGAAATGTTAAGAAGACTCATAGAGGGATAAGTCCTAATCAGTAGAGTTAGTAGTAAGATATTAATTATATGATAAAATTTTTAACATTTTAGCTTGTTTTTATTATAAATAAAAAAGAAATTAAATTATAGGAGGTTTCTTAGCCGTTAGAGCATAAGAATAGGGAAGATTATCACTAAATTCCTATGATATAGTTTCATTATAGGATCATTGTATTTTGATAATAAAAGAGAATCATATGGGGCTTTTGCAAAATGTTGGATCTATGGATATGTCTTGCCTCACACACAGACATTTTACATAGCCCCATATGAATTGAGAAAGGATGAGAAAATGGACTTTCAAGCTTATAACAAAATCTTTATATGTAAAGACGAAATTGAAAATGTAGAAGTGGGAGATGTAGTAATCGGATATGAATTTAAGATTAAATATCCTT
>JAEWEO010000046.1 GCA_023389295.1 Bacillota bacterium | reverse complement strand
GTTTATATACATAGCGATTAATGTGTACATATATTTTACAAAGGAAAAACTGTCCATATACGAAGTACATGAAGGAACTACTACAATCGATAATCATATTACGGGTATTATTTTACGTGAGGAAGAGATTGTTTATTCTGAAAAAGCAGGATATATTTCCTATTTTCAGAAGGAGGGGGCTCGAATTGCAAAGAATGCGGTTGTATATTCTGTAGATGATAGCGGACAGATTTATGATATTGTATCTAATAATGATATTCCGGTTAAAATTTCAGAAAAGAATAATGCTGAGATAAAACATGATATTAGGGTCTTTCAAACTAATTTTTCTAATAATAATTTTAGTCGTGTTTATGATTTTAAAGAAAATGCACAAAGTACCGTACTTGATATTCTGAATACAAACGTCATCGACCAAGGGCAGGAACTAATGGAAGCCAATGGTGTTAGTTATTCCTATGATATGATTCCCAGTCAAAAAAGTGGTATCATATCGTATTATACAGATTCTTTTGAAAATGTGACCTCAGAAACTGTAACTGCGGATATGTTCCAAAAGGAAAATTATAATAGGACAAGCCTTCGTAATACAGAGATGGTTCCGATTAACAGTCCTATCTATAAGCTGATTACCTCTGAAAAATGGAGCATTGTTTTACCTCTTTCGCAAGTACAATACGAAGCATTGGAAGGAAGAGAAAGAGTATCCTTTACTATTCTAGAAGATGATTTCAAAACATCAGCAGCGTTAAAGCTTTATAAACAAGGAGATTCTTACTATGCACAAATATCCATGGATAAATATCTCTCCAAATATTTAAGTGACCGATTTATTGATGTAGAAGTAAATTTTGAAGCAGTAGAAGGCTACAAAATCCCGTTGTCTGCTATCGTGGAAAAAGAATTCTTCTTAGTTCCGGAAGAATATTTCTCTCAAGGTGCAGAAAGCCAGAAAGATGGTTTAATCAAAAAAACTTATAAAGAAAACGGTGATATTTCTTATACCTTTATCGAAACTGAAATTTACTATTATGACGGAACTTACAATTATATTGATACTGCATTGTTTGAGCGTGGAGATGTTATTCAGTTTGCAGCTGATTCCAAAGAATATAAACTGGAAAAGACCGCTAAATTAACGGGAGTTTTTAACGTTAATCTTGGTTATGCAGTTTTTAAACGGATAGAAGTACTACATCAAAATGATGAGTATTGTATTGTAGATAAGAACACCTCAAATGGACTTGCAGCCTACGATCAGATTGCATTAGATGGTTCCCTCGCCATTGAACAAGGGATTATATACTAAAAGACTAGGACTATAATAGTGGAAGACTTTTATAATCAGTTGATGTATAGTAAGTCTAAACGAAATACAATAATAAGCTGCAGAGTTATCTTAATATTATGGAACGTATTGATAGGAGTTTGAAATGATGAAAGATAATATCAAAAATATAGAAGAAAGAATTACTGCTGCATGTGAGAGAGCAGGCAGAGATCGTAGTGAAGTAACCCTCATTGCAGTCAGCAAAACGAAGCCAAATGACATGCTTAAGGAAGCCTATGAACTTGGTATGCGTCATTTTGGTGAAAATAAGGTTCAAGAACTAGTTAAAAAATATGATGATCTTAACCAGGAATTTGCTGAACCAATAAATTGGCATTTGATAGGCCATCTACAGCGTAACAAAGTGAAGTATATCATTGATAAGGCTTGCTTAATTCATTCTGTCGACTCTTTACGTTTGGCAGAACAGATTAGTCAAGAAGCATCCAAGAAGAAGATCATAGCTGATTTTTTAATCGAAGTAAATGTAGCCGAAGAAGATACGAAGTTTGGTGTTACTTTAGATGAAGTTATTCCTCTTATCTTACAGATCGGTGAGTTAAATAATATCCGAATTCGAGGACTTATGACAGTGGCACCATTCGTTGAAAATCCTGAAAAAAATAGGGAGTATTTTAAGAAATTGCGACAATTATATGTTGACATAAAATCAAAAAACATTGATAATATTTGTGATGGAAACATTTTGAATAAGGATGTTTCTAACTTAAGTAGATCCTTAGAAAAATTTGATATTCTATCTATGGGTATGACAGGGGATTTTGAAGTCGCTATTGAAGAAGGTGCCACTATGGTAAGAGTTGGGACAGGCATTTTTGGTGAGAGAATATATTCTTAACCTCTATGATAGTTTATAAATAAAGACACAGTATCCCATTTTGCAGGTCATGATGATACAAGAAATTTCACCTTTCGCAGTTTGCGATAGTCATGAATTAAGAAAATATAGATAGGAGAATAAATAAATGTCTAATATTTTTAAAAATTTTTTAAACTCAATGAAATTAACGGAAGATGAAGATGATTATGAATATGAAGAATACTTAAATGAAGAGGCTGAAAAAGAAGAGAAGAGAGCCAGACGTCAAGAAAAAAGAGAAGCTAAGAGTGAAAGATACGAGAAGTATGAAGAACCATCCGTAAAACAATCAGTAACACCACAAACGATTTCTGTTGCTAGTGACTTCAAGAAAGAAAGGGTGTCTAAGATGGAAAAAAGTACAGCAAATAAAGTTGTACCAATTAGAACGACTTCAAAAGGCCTTGAGGTATGTATTATGAAACCTGCAAACTTTGAAGATTCTCAAGAGATTTGTGACATGCTATTAACTGGTAGGGCTATCGTTATTAATTTGGAAGGCTTTGATGACAAATTAGCGCAGAGAACCATGGATTTTATCTCCGGTTCTGTCTATGCTATTAACGGAAAATTACACCGTATATCCAATTGTATCTTCATTGTTTCACCGGATACGGTAGATATTTCCGGTGATTACCTGGACTTAATACAAAATAGCGGATTTGAGCCACCTACCTTACAGACTAGATTTTAATTATGATGAATTTAAGCAAAGACGAACTAATCTTACGTAAACGTTTACAAGACCAGGCCAATACAGCCTACTCAAGAGGAATTCCTATCTTTACGGATTTCCTAAACTTGAATGAACAAAACATATTTTTTAGCCTCAAACAAGAATTACCGAAGATAAAGTATTTTACTTACGGGGGATTTCGCGATGCCGAGAGGAAAATGCTTTGTTTTTGCGGGAATGATTTAATAACAGAGGAAACTGAGATTAATTATCCCATTTCCTGCATAAAGATCATGCCCCTTAATCAGAAATTTAGCGATAGTTTAAATCATCGTGATTTTCTTGGTGCAGTACTTAATCTCGGCTTGGACCGAAGTAAGATTGGTGACATTTTAATTAATGATAATGAAGGATATTTATTTGCACATCAGAGTATTGCACAGTTCATCGTAGAGCAATTGATAAAAGTTAAGCACACAATGGTGCGAGCTTCTATCATTGAATTACAAGAGTTTGACTATACACCAGAGTACAAAGAGGTCGTAGGAACGGTATCCTCCCTTCGACTCGATAGTATTCTATCCGTTGCATTTCATTCCTCAAGAAGCAGTCTAACCGGACTCATTGAAGGCGGGAAAGTATATGTACAAGGTAAATTGATCTTATCAAACAGTCATATGTTGAAAGAAAATGATATTGTATCGGTCCGTGGACTAGGCAAATTCAAGTTTTTGGGAACCTCATATCAGACCAAGAAGGGTAGATATTCTGTAAAGGTCTTGCTTTATATCTAAGTAGTTAGCTAAGGTTAAAAATTAGAAATGATTTTAAAGATATGATACCGTAAAGTTTGACTATCAAATGAATATTGGAATAATTCTTTTTACATGAAGAGGAATAGATAAAGGAGGATAGCATAACCTCGTCTAAGTTACTGATGCGGTTATGCACTTTTTATGAATAATAGACTAACCGTAAATTATGAGAACAAACCTGCTTATGACATTGTAATGAAATCAAATTTTGAAGGTCTTGCAAAAGAACTTCATGGACTTTCCATGGAAAACCGTAAGCTAATGATTATTACCGACAGTAATGTAGGAGCGCATTATGCATCACAGGTAATGGACGCTCTTAAGTCAGTATCAAATACCATTTGTTGCTATACCATACCGGCAGGAGAGGCAAACAAAAACTTAGATACCGTTAATCATTGCTATGAAGAATTAATTCTTCAGGGCTTTGACCGCAATGATGTCCTGATTGCTCTAGGTGGTGGAGTAGTTGGTGATCTTACCGGTTTTGTAGGCGCAACTTATTTGAGAGGCATACGCTTTATCCAAGTTCCCACCTCCTTATTATCTATGGTAGATTCAAGCATCGGTGGTAAGACGGGAGTTGATTTTAAGGCTTATAAGAATATGGTAGGAGCCTTTTACCAACCACAGCTCGTATATATGAATTTATCCGTTTTAACTACTCTTCCTGATGCAGAATATTTCTCCGGTATGGGTGAAATCATAAAGCACGGTCTAATTAAGGATATTACCTATTATAACTGGTTGAAGAATCAATATGAGCAAATAGCTCTTAAGGATTTGGAGACTCTAAAAGAAATGATTTATCGAAGCTGTCAGATAAAAAAGGAAGTGGTTGAAGCAGATCCAAAGGAGCAAGGTGAGCGTGCAACACTAAATTTCGGACACACCATAGGTCATTCCATAGAGAAATTAATGAATTTCTCCTTACTACATGGTGAATGTGTAAGCCTTGGAATGGCTGGAGCAGCCTTTATTTCTAAGGAACGTGGGAATATTTCAGATACCGATTATAATGATATTCTACGTACGATACAGTTGTTTCACCAGCCGATTCATGTAGCCGGATTATCTGTAGAAGAAGTATATGAAGTAACGAAATTGGATAAGAAGATGGATGCAGCAAAGATAAAATTCATACTTTTATCTCAAATCGGCACTTCTGTGATCGATACAACGGTTTCACCTGATGAAATGAAACGTGCAATACAATCCGTTCTAAAATTATAGATAATAAGAAATTAGTTTTTAAAAATCTACTTAGGAGAGTGTTTGAAACAAACACAACAATGGAGGTTATATGAAGGAACGTTTAAAGCATTTGTTATTATTTATTTTATTAATTGCAATTGATCAGCTTACAAAATACTGGGTAAAAACAGATCTATTGGAAAGTGGTCCGATTATTATTATTCCCGATGTATTTCGTCTCCAATACCATACCAATAACGGTGCAGTATGGGGACTGATGAGTGGTAAAGTAGATTTCTTAAAGATATTTACGTTTCTTGTATTACTTCTGATTGTATATTTTTATTTTAAGATACCGAAGGATAAAAAATATAATGCCCTAAAATATATCGTTGTTTTTATTATGGCCGGAGCTGTTGGTAATTTGATTGATCGAATGGCTTTAGGTTATGTTATTGATTTTATTTATTTTGAGTTAATCAACTTCCCCTTATTTAATATAGCCGATACTTACTTAACGGTTTCTTCTGCTCTTTTACTAATATTGGCGTTCTTCTACTATAAAGATGATGACTTTGCGTTTATTGAGCAATTATTTAAGAAAAGGAATGTGGAAGCTACGAAGCAAGAAAACTCTTCAAAGGAAGAGGATACTATTACAGAAGAAGAGGACGAGGATACGGATTTATCCGATGAACAGGACGATGACTAGAATAAGATAGCCTTAGGATTTCTTTTCCTGCTATCACTTGCTATGAGAAAGGATATTATACATGGACGAAGAGGAATTACTTGAACTGGAGGAAAACCAGGAACAAATCTTAGAATTCATTGTTGATGAGGAAAACAACGGTATCAGAATAGACAAATACCTTTCTACAATTCAATCCGAGTTGTCCCGCAATTATATTCAAAAGCTCATAGAAGAAGGCAAGGTTTTAATGGAAGACAAGCCCGTAAAAGCCAATTTAAAGGTGAAAAGTGGTGCTAAGGTAACTATTTTTGTACCTGAGCTTAAAGAGGCTGAAATCGTTCCAGAAGACCTTCCGATTGATATTATTTATGAAGATAAGGATATTATTGTAATCAATAAACAAAAGGGTCTTGTGGTTCATCCTGCACCAGGACATTCCTCCGGTACTCTTGTCAATGCTTTGCTATATCATTGCAAGGGAGAATTGTCGGGAATCAACGGTGTCATGAGACCGGGAATTGTACATCGTATTGACCGAGATACTACGGGGGTTCTGGTAGTATGTAAGAATGATAAGTCACATCAATTCATTGCGGATCAGCTGAAGGTGCATTCTATTACACGCCGTTATCAAGCCATCGTATACAATACCTTCAAAACAGAAGGTGGAAGGATAGAAGCACCAATCGGAAGAGATCCCAAGGAACGCAAAAAGATGGCTGTTAACTATAAGAATGGGAAATCAGCAGCTACTAATTATAAAGTTATTGAGAATTTGAACCATAAATATGCACTTGTCGAATGCTCCTTAGAAACAGGTCGTACGCATCAGATTAGAGTTCATATGGCAAGTATACATCATCCCTTAGTAGGAGATGTGGTCTATGGTCCGCAAAAAGATCCCTTTCATTTAGAGGGACAAGCATTACATGCCGGAGTTTTAGGTTTCCTTCATCCTTCAACAAAGGAATATGTAGAATTTCAAGCACCACTTCCAGATTATTTTACGGATTTATTAGAGAAGTTAAGACAGAAGGGGTAATTTCATTGAAACGAAAATTAATTGATGAATTAATCAAATGGAAATCAATGAATAACGGTAAACCGATTCTTCTTACCGGAATGAAAGGCGTAGGCAAAACATATTTAGCATATGATTTTGCTAAGGCCTTTTTTGAACACATTTGTTACATTAATTTCGAACGAGAACCAGTTGCTTCAAAGCTATTGGAAGCTCAGAATCCGGACCTCATTATGGCTCAACTACTGGAACATTTTCATATAAACCCTGAGGTACCGATGGGATCTATCGTATTAATCCTAGACGAGATTGGCCGCAGCAAAGAAGCATTATACTTTCTTGAGCTTCAATCACAAAAGCCAATGTTTCCATATGTTCTAGCTATATCCAGTAGTCAGATCGACGATAAATTCAGTAATATCACCAAGGGATTAACCGTATATCCCCTGGATTTTGATGAATTTCTTCGCGCTACGAGTAATGAATGGTATATCGAATCCATCCTTACCCATTTTCATAATAATTGTAAAATCCCCGATATCGTACATCAGGAGCTTTTAGCACTCCATCAGTTATATCTACAAATTGGAGGAATGCCTGGTATCATTAATGAATACCTAAATCTTTCTTCTACGGTGAATGTTGCAGATCAGCATGCTTTTTTGATCGGTTCCTACCATGACTATATTCAAAAGGATTATACGGATAGTGATGCTCTAAAAATGAACCAGGTCTTTGATAGCTTGGTATTTCAACTAATGAAAGAGAACAAGAAATTTCAGTATAAATTGATCCGAAAGGGTACGACGCATTCCATGTACAAGGAGGCGATTCATAAGCTATCTGACCTGAATTATCTAATCAAATGTAACCGTATTAGTAACGAAGAATTAGACCATCCTGTGGACGCTTTTTCTTATGATAACGTGCAGAATGCAATAGATAATACAAATTTTAAATTATATATGCCGGATACCGGATTATTACATACTAATTTAGTTAAAGAGCAGGGTAGTACACTAAATAAGCTTTGTCAAAAAGCACTCATCGAAAACTATGTAGCTCAATCTCTACGAGCAAAAAATTTACCTTTTGGCTTCTGGGAATCGGAATCAATGGCAAAACTGGACTTTATCTTTTTAAAAGAAGATAATTTATATCCGATAGAGATATTTTTTGGCGATCATACAAGATCAAAAACCATTAGTATCATCAAGCAAAAATGTGAATTCCCCTATGCACTTAAAATATCCTCCAAGAATTTTGATTTTTCAAATCAAATTAAATATGTTCCCTACTATGCAATTTTTTGCTTGTAATATCCACTTAGTAATTCCATTAGAAACAGGAAGGATTGTTTTTCTTTATGCCTAGTATTCATAGATGGAAAAATTAACTAAGAATTGTTACGTAATAATGAGAAAAGTAGTTGACAAACATATTCTATTATTATAGTATTGATTACAAGCTTGCGTCTACTTGTGTAGATATTCAAAATGACTTTTTACAAC
>JAEWEO010000270.1 GCA_023389295.1 Bacillota bacterium | reverse complement strand
GACTACAAATTGAACACATTTTCTGAAACAAAAAAGACACCTCGCTCTGGTATTTCTACCAGTAACGAAGTGTCTATCACTTCAAATCTTAAGCTATTCCTCAAGATTTTCTTTATTTTTTAGGTTTTTCTAACTCTCCAATATGCTCTGGGAGCTTTTTTGGGCTTTTACTTCCTGACCCGACATCTTCCATCCTGAATTTCATGAAAAAAGGTCAATCCGTATAAGTCCATAGAAGTCCACTGAATGTCGCAGAGTGTCGTAGAGCGTCGTAGATATCCATCTAATTTTGTGATTTCATCGTCGGGAACAATAATACATCCCTAATTGCCGCGGAATCAGTTAATAACATAACGAAGCGGTCAATACCGATTCCAATACCACCGGTAGGTGGCATACCATATTCGAGAGCTGTTAAGAAGTCTTCATCCAATTGATTCGCTTCCTCATCTCCTGCTGCTCTTAGTGCTTCTTGCGCTTCAAAGCGGCCTCTCTGATCCATCGGATCATTTAACTCAGAGAATGCATTTGCCATCTCACGTCTTGTAATAAAGAGCTCAAAACGCTCTGTATATTCCGGATTACTTGGCTTTCTTGAAGCTAGCGGAGAAATATCTACCGGATGATCCATGATAAAGGTCGGTTGAACCAACTGCTCTTCTACATACTCTTCGAAGAATAGATTAATAATATCACCCTTCTTATGTCTTGCTTCAAACGCTATGTGGTGTTCCTTAGCAAGTGCCTTTGCAGCTTCCTCATCCGCAACCTGGTCAAAGTCTACATTAGCATATTTCTTAATTGCTTCCACCATAGTCAGTCGTTCAAAGGGCTTGGATAAATCGATTTCGACACCATCATAAGTAATTGTTGTGGTTCCTAATACTTTTAACGCAACCGTACGGAACAATTCCTCTACTAGATCCATCATTCCATAGTAATCTGTGTAAGCCTGATATAGCTCTAACAACGTAAACTCAGGATTATGTCTTACCGATAATCCTTCGTTACGGAATACTCTTCCGATTTCATATACACGCTCTAATCCACCTACGATTAATCTCTTTAGGTATAATTCAAGAGATATTCTCAAATGAAGATCTTCATCCAGCGCATTATGATGTGTATTAAAAGGTCTTGCTGCTGCTCCACCGGCATTTGGTACAAGTACCGGAGTCTCAACTTCAATAAAATCTTTATTATCTAAATAGTTACGAATCTCTCTGATGATATGGGAACGCTTAATAAAGGTATCCTTAACCTCAGGATTAACAATCAAATCTACGTAGCGTTGTCTATATCTGGTATCAGTATCCTTCAGGCCGTGGAATTTCTCAGGAAGAATCTGAAGACTCTTAGTTAGAAGAACCAACTTCTGCGCTTTGATTGAAACCTCACCGCTATGAGTTTTGAATACTTCGCCTTCCAATCCTACGATATCACCGATATCATATTTCTTGAACTCAGCATAAAGTTCTTCACCAATTTCATCTCTTTTCACATACGCCTGAATATCTCCGTTAATATCTCTAATATTGCAAAAGGAAGCTTTTCCCATAATACGTTTGGTCATGATACGTCCTGCTATGGAAACAATTTTACCCTCATATTCCTCGAAATTATTACGGATGTCGTTGGAATGATTGGTCACCTGATATTTCATAATCTGGAAGGGATCCTTGCCATTTTCCTGAAGATCAGCTAATTTCGTTCTTCTTACCTTCAATAGTTCATTAATATCTTGTTCTGCCTGAATTCTTTCATCAGCCATGAATTTCACCTCTTATCGCAGTAAACATACTTACTTGAATATTTTTATTTACAATCTTTTTACTAATTAATTTGATCTTTGAATCTCTAAGATCTCATATTGCATGGTTCCGGCATGAGTGTCAACATTAACAATGTCGCCAACCTTTTTGCCGATTAATTTACTTCCTAGCGGAGACTCATTTGAAATTTTGCCTCTTAAGCTGTTTGCTTCGGTAGAACCCACTAATTTGTATTCGAGTTCTTCATTATATTCCATATCTAAAATTCTGATTTTGCAACCGATGTTAATTACATTAACATCCACTTCATCTTCTATAACTACCTCAGCATTTTTTAGAATCTTTTCTATTTCTTCAATACGAGCTTCAATGTCTCTTTGTTCATCCTTTGCCGCATCGTATTCAGCATTTTCAGAAAGATCCCCCTGCTCTCTTGCTTCTTTAATCTTTTGTGCAACTTCTCTTCTTTGATTAACCTTAAGATCATGAAGCTCATCCTCTAACTGTCTTAGTCCCGCATAAGTCAATATGTTTTTCTTTTCTACCATAAAACACCCTTCCTCCATATTGCTTTTTATACAATATACAATACATTCAAAGTATTATATCGTATCGATTGTGTCTTGTCAACCTTATTAGGCATCTTGCATCTAGGCTATTAGCCTGCTCGAAAGTTACATTATATCTTATCTTCAAACCATTCAAAATATTCTTTTGTTTCGTGAATATTAATTTCTCTAATTACTTCAAAACCAGTCATAATTTTAGGCATCCGACATACGTAGTGTAATCATTTTATCCATGATTATTATTACCAAGATTCAAGTGTCAAAAGCTACTTGGTAAACCTGGCTTCGTCAATTTGCACAATCAGTTTCAGTAACTAAGTGATATGAAACATAGTTTAAATTAACGAATAGTATTTTTATATAGACTTTTGACACTCGAATCTTACCCATTAAATATTTTTAAAAATATCCGTAAAATCAAATGTTGCAAAATAATCCTTTGGAGTCTCTGCACGACGAATCATTTGCACCTCTTGGTTTTCCTTTAGTAGTAGCTCTGCTGATTTTAGCTTACCATTGTAATTGTATCCCATTGCATAGCCATGGGCTCCGGTATCGTGAATTACAACTAGATCACCGATATCAATCTTAGGCAACATACGGTCTATTGCGAATTTATCATTATTTTCGCATAAGGATCCGGTAATATCATATTTATGGTCGTTTGGAAGATTTTCTTTTCCCATAACCGTAATATGATGATACGCACCATACATAGCAGGACGCATCAAATCTACAGCACAAGCATCCAGACCGATATATTCCTTGTAAATGTGCTTTTCATGAATAGCTGTCGCAACCAGATGTCCATAAGGTGCCAGCATGTATCTTCCAAGCTCCGTGAAAATAGCCACATCACCCATGCCCGCAGGAACTAAAATCTCTTCAAAAGCTTTTCTTACTCCTTCACCGATTACCATGATGTCATTAGCTTTTGCGTGCGGTTTGTAAGGAACTCCAACTCCACCGGAGAGATTGATAAATTTAATTTTTACACCGGTTTTCTCACTAACTTCAACTGCCAATTCAAATAATATTGCTGCTAAGGTCGGATAAT
>JAEWEO010000226.1 GCA_023389295.1 Bacillota bacterium | reverse complement strand
CTTTTATCCTTTGGCTTTTATCCTTTGCCTTTTATCTTTTGTTCTTGTCATTTGTTCTTGTCTTCTTATCATTTATCCTTTAATATATTCTCCAAGCTTTCTTTCAACTTATCCATCCCTTTTATGTTTGAACCAGTTTCAAGTATCACTTCAGAAATTCGTATGGTTTCAGCCGGATCATGAATACTCCCTATACCAATTATTTTTATTTGTTGAAACATTTTCATCACTTTATAAAAAGTTGGGGAACCGGTACGAGACTTTGCAACCACCTCTATCCTAATAGGACCTCCATTATCCACTTCAACTTCTATCTTATTTACTTCATATAATAAAAGCCTCTTTGACAATTGATATTGAAGCGATTGTACTATCTCCGTTTCCTCTTCCTCTGTATCACCAAGGATTTTATAGAAGACACCACGTGAATTTATATTATTATAGTCTATCTCCCCTATTAAAATATTAGCCTCATGCTTCATTGTAATGCTGGCGTTATGTACCATATGATCCACCATACTCTGTAGTGTGGACTTATCATGTAAGTAAAAAGCCATATAGAGAAGCGAAATTATACTTAATATTACAATTGGTAAGATATACGCTGCCTCTACGGTAATACTACCATTAATATTACTTCTAGCTTTCTTATTACATCGCTGCCGCGTCCATATTACTACATTTGGCCGATGTGCCTTCACATATCTTGATATGTAATAACTTCCCTTTATTAACTCTAACATCATCGCTCCCCTTTATTTACCTATGGAGTTTTATTTTTTATACTCACCACTATGAGGAACAAATAACTAATGAATAAAAATGGAACAAAGGGAATACTTTTTTTACGATTTGCTAAGCGAAAGATTAATAAAAAGATGGATACAATTGCCGAAAGAAATAGAGCTATGGCAAATAACTCAAAATTTGCCCAAAGACCTATCCCTATTCCTGTGATAGATAATAATATCCCATCTCCTAGGCCAATCTTTCCTGATGTAAGTAAGCTAATCAGTATGACCACTAAGCCTATCGATAATCCTCCCAACCGGTTTATAATTGTTAGGCTACCACTAAAACAAGAACATACAATTACAATAAGCGCACCTAATATCATCGGCCAAAGCAACAGTTTTTTCTTATATATATCCTGTATTGCAAATAGCAGAAGCATTACTGCCATAACAACTTTAAGTATCATTTCCATAAGCTATCTCCCTTTTACTAATAGGATTATAGGCGATTCCGAAACTATATAGTTTTTTGTAATTGTATACACAACAGACACTTATCCCTCCGCTCCAACACTTCCTTCGGGCTTAACTTCCGCTCCGGAACAGTAGCTACTGTGTATACAATGCCTAAAGTTTATGAGTTTCGCAATCATCTAAGTAGGATTAGGGTGTCAAATCCCAAATTACAAATATCGATGCTTCGATATAATTTGTAGAACCATATTCTATTCATTTAAAACTGCCTAAATATCAATCATAGCATCTTTTACAGGAGGTTCTCTCCCCAATCTCTGTTATAGATATTTTTCTTACCGTTCGCTTAATCCTAGAGCAGTTTCTCATACTATGATACCTATTTCCATCATCGGTTATATAGAAGGTTCCATATTCATCAATATCACCCTCGCTACATACTTCACAAGGTGTGTATTTCTCACCGTTTGTATTCTTAATTCCATTTGGTATTCCCATAACAGAACGAACCGATAACTTGATATGGGAGCATAGATCCGTTTTATGATAAACACTTCCGGTCTCTGTTACATAGACGATGCTCTCCTCCGTCGCTACCTCTTCTTTATATGCTGCTGCCACCTTAGATCCGGTCCAGCAATGTAATCTAATCCTTTGAAGTACGGGCACTTCCTCTATAATAATGAGTTTTATTGGAAGCTGAACCTTATATCTTACTACAATATCAATATAATCCTCCTCAAAAAGGCTCGACCCATTAAAACTAATACCGCCAAAGCCTCCCTTTATAAAGGAATGATTAATCTGGTTTGTATCCAAATATTTTTTACCATACATTTTTAATGCGATATTACTTGCTGCCTTATTTGTAAAGTCCTTTATACTTAGCTCATACTCTTCATCAAATACGGTAAAATCAAAGCTAAGGGCGCTATCAAGGCTCGGAAAGTCCTCTAAAACATATGCTGACTTTGATAATTGAAACCCCATCTTTGTAATGGCTGCCTGAATATACTCCTGCAAAATTAATATCTGGATAATATACAATAAGGCAATCATAAAATACAAAAAGAGTGGTAGTGCTAATGCAGCTTCTATGGTGAGTGAAGCCTTAAGAAATGGTATCTTCCTATTCTTACTATTGTCTTGTTCTTTCCTTTCGAAATGTTTCATTCCTTTACCTTCATCGATAGAGAACCCTATCATGTTCTCTAAAAATAATAATAAATAGTGGATAGGAGATCCTTACCTCTGTTAGAATTAATAATTCTTTTTATAAGCAAATGATTCCTGGAGAGAGGTTTATTTTTTGATTTAATAGAATAAAAATATGATCTTGATAGAAGTTCAGACTTCCATATCCACTATATATTTGCTTCAATTATGTTATATTGCTTTTTCAACCATCTACTATGGTTTACAGGATTTTCAATGATTTACTTAGATTATTATTGCATGAAACGTTAGTAACTGTAGGTTGCTTTCATCATCATCTGAAAATCATCTGTGGTACTCTTTAGAAACCTACTTACAAAGGACGAGTTGATAAATTTCTTTTCTAAGTGAAAGCTAGCGCTCACGTCAATTCCATAGATGCAATGTTCTATTAGAAATGAAGCTTCCTGATACCGCAACCGGATATTCTCCTGTATTAGATCCATAGCTCTATAAATAATGTCTTTTTTGTCTTTCAAAAGTAAAAACAGGGTTAAATATTCATTATAAGTTAAGGTAACCTCCCCTGAATTCATCATACTAGCTGCTTTTTGCTTTAAAAAATCACGATTTATCATAAACAAATCCGTAAATTCCAGTTCTACCCTCTTTTTTAAAATAGGAACTTCCTTCCCCATCATAAGTGCGGAAGTATCAAGTAAAGCTTCTGCAAAAGCCCAGGTTATTAAGATTAAGATCTGTGTAATACTGACTAATATTGTTAATCCGGTAAAACCTACGAGGGAAGCTGCAATTGCTTTTGCCTGCTGGCATTTTACTTTATCCCCTAAGAGACTGACAAAGTCTAATACGGTCCGCAATAATAAAATTTTTGTAATAACCGAAGATAAATTCTCTGAATCAGCTTTCTTTCCAGACAACAAGTATTCCAATTCATATTGAAGCACGGATGGTTTTTGATTGATTTCCTTTCCTTCACCACCTTTATACGGTTCAAAATGCTCCTGTAAATATCTTGAGTAAAGGAACTTCTCAGCTATTAGGTTAATCCCATTGCCAAGTATATTAGTGATATCAAAACTACGATCCAAACCCTTTAGAATAGTTCCTGTACCCCAAGCTTCACTTATTGATCCTTCAAAAAATGCTTTTAACTCTGTTAAAATATCAGGATTTCCCTGACTAAGGGCAGCAATCTCTGAGGGTAATGCAGCTGTTGAGCTTAAGTTTGAATCGGAAATGTCTGAAGCGTCTACCACTAGATTTGTTATACTCCCTTGCAGAAGTTGATTTACTTCTTCCAAAGGATCCTCCTGTTGACTACGATCAAGCACCAGGGAGCTATAATCAAGTTCTAATCCATCAATTTGGTAGTCTTTTAATAAAACATTGGTCTGTTGGTACATATCCTCCGCTTTTGAATACAATTTTTGAGTTATGAACTCTTCTGCCTGCTCCATCATTTTTTCAGTTGATATTAGAATATCTTGATTGTTTTTCAAAATTTGCTTCATATCCAAGAAGTCGTAATTACTGTTTCCTGTATTTACATACTTCTTAAGTTGTTCCAAATCTTCCGCAAAACTTTCATAAACCTCTGAGCTTAATGTTTCTTTTTCTTGCGTAAGGATTTCTTCGAACTGCTTAATAATCGGCCTTGCAGTATCTGTTTTCAATTCTATCAGTTCTATTTGCTTTATGGCTTGTTCTAGCAGAGGTTTTACTTTCGTTATCAGTTGAAATATTTCATAATGATTAAAACCAATCAAGGTCAAATAGACCTCACTCTGATTTTCACAGCGTGTTATCTTGTCCTCTTTTTCCCTAATCGATTCTTCTATTTCTTCTATCCTTAACCTTAATTCTTTTATTCTATTTTTTATATCAAGAGTTTGATTTTCCATATTACTTAGTTCAACAAGTTCTTCTTGTTCCTTAACCAGCTCTTGACCCTGGGTCTCTTGCTCCTTTTTTAATCCTGATATTTCATCAAGTAAGTTATTTATTTGTATAAAACAATTACTTATATCATTAAAATAAGAGTTCGGATCTATGTAATTGTACCTAATAGCTTGATATACCGAATCTTGATTGATACCCACCTTAACTTTCGTAGGTTCACCATAACAAATTTTCTTAATAAAGTTTGGGGTAGTCGCTAGTTTGCCGTTTCCCACTTCAATTCCCTTTGTACTGGTTTTTAATCCATCCAGAAGTTCCATCAGCCTTAGTATTCCTTGATCTATCTCCACTAACTCCTCTTCTACCTTAAGTTTCTCCTCTGATAGATAGCTTACCTTTTTGGGTGTTTCTAGCAAAGAGAATTTATCAAGTAGCTGGCTTATGGCATTTCCTATTTCTTTGTATTTCATATACTCTACTGCCTCATTGATAAATAGTTCCCCTTCATAATCCATCAACCCGGTCTTACCCTCCAGGTCAATTTGATCCGTTGAAACCGAGAAAAAATCGATATACTCTTCCTCTGCCATATCGGTATTAGGCTCAAAGGTATATTTCATATATTCTAAAAGCTGATCCTCTATCTCGGCTTTCGGGGCCGCATCATTCGGATTGCCATTATAATATCCAAAGATGTGATATTCCTCCCATAAGGGTCCATAATACTGTGCTAAAACAGAATCCATTGCTGTGGTTAATGAACGTTCTGCGTACACTTTTGCTGTATTTACTCTCGCTCCTTCGATGAGCGTGAATAACAGGGCTACAATCAAAAGTAAGATTAAGCTTAAAAATACAGTAATGGTACCCTCCATTTTCTTTTGATGTAATCCCTTCATTTTGGTTCACCCTCCAAGGAATTTATCCTGCAGCTTAATTAACCGTGATGCCCGTATTAATACTGTTAGCATCTGCATTAATAGAAGAAAATGCCGTCTGAATAATAGCTTCGATCTGATTTCTAAAAATTAATACTAAGCCAATGATAATAACTAGAATAAGTATTATCTCTATCACTCCGATGCCCTCTACTTCTTTTTTAAAAATTCCCGGTTTTAACCCTTTGCTATATTTTCTCATATCACATCTCTGTCAGTATAATGACAGACTCCTTTCTTTTCCTTACTATGCTAGGTCATATGGTACAAGCATGTTGCATATCGACTTAAGCTACTAACTTACATACCAAGTGTTAAAAATGCTGGTATCATAATCATTAACAATATAATTAAGAGCATTATCATCATGGGAAAGATCAGCTTTGTTCCCGCTTCTTCTCCCAACCTTTTTGCTGTTTCTTTCCGCTCTTCAAATGCTTCCCTCGCCTCATGCATTAATAATTCTGTAAAGCCTTTTGTACCCTTTTTTAAATTCTGCGAAAGTAGGGAGCTAAATTTTATATAGTTAATTAATCCAATTCTTCTACCAAACTCTTTATAAGCTACATGTTCCGAAATGCCTACCTTTAATTCATTTACCGTTGCTAACATTTCCTCATATACATAGTGCTTATGAAATCCATTCTTTGAACTCCTATTCGAATAATCCTCTGAGATCTTATACCAAGCCTGCTTGATCGTCATTCCTGCATTCACTAAAAGTGTAAATTTATGAATTACCTCCGGATAATCCATAAGCATCTGTTCGCTCCGGAGTTTTAGCTGCTTCTCTAATTCTTTATCCTGCCAGATCCATAATAGGATCGCTAATAAAATTCCAAGAAAGAATAGCATTATGTAACTATTGTTTTTTACATCCTTCCATTCCAACCTATAATTAGTAAGAGCCTCGGGTAGTTGAAATCGTTCATCATAAGCAGTCTCTTGGGCTTTCTTAATAATCGCTTCCTCTAACTCCTGTTGAATTAATTCTTCTTTGCTATACTCTTTGGGCATGATATGCATTGGTAGGGTATATTCTTTGCGGTAATCATGATAGGTCAAAATGATGGTGAGATTTGTTTCCCTTCCTTCTTCCTCCATTTTCTCATTACGTACCGTACCATCCGCTTCGATTAGACTATAGTCTTCCGGTATCCAATCAACCATAATGCTTGTACCTGGTACATGGTTACTAAATACTAAATTATCATTGATAACCTCAAAGTTTTTATTTTTCCCCAAGATATCTTTCTTAAGATAAGCAAACGCTTCCTCAAAGAGAACATTTACTTCCTCCTTAGCATACAATCGTTCCTCAATATCAAGGGTAACCTCATGAGTTTTCCTAGATCCCGGTTTGCTACCCGTAGAAGTATCTATGCGTTCCATCGCTACATCCAAATTAACCGTCGCTTCCCCTTCTCCGTAGTTTGGACGTATAATGTATCTACCCTCAATAATGATACTTTCATTTGCATTTATCATCCAACCGAGTAATGAGAGAACCTGAAAAATAAATACCACCAGAAGAACTTGCGCAATTTTTTTACACCAGAAAAGCTTCATATATGGTTCCGGCTTATTCGTTACATAAATTGCTTTCATCGTTAGAGTTGTAGCATCTTTTCTATCTATAACCTTCTTGATCCCGATTTTATCAAACAACCAATATGCCATAGGATATAGCCAGTAAATCTTATGTTCTTTTCTATCCATGGTTTGAAGCCACTCTTTTGGTTGCTGTTCACAATAAAAGAAAATAAGAAGTATAACGATTACAATAAGTAAATTGATAATCCACATAAGCCTCCTTAAATCTCTATCGCAACTATTTTATCAATGATTTGATAAGCGATAAGATAGCAGAGTAAAAAGATAGACATAACTATGATTCCTAATAAATTGTGATAGAGGGGAGTTAAAAAATCAGAAGATGTTAAGGATAAATAAATTAACATAAGGATAGGCATAGCCTTCATGATATTTGCTTCGAAACGTTTTGATGTAATTAGCGTGATTATTTCTCGTTTTACTTCAATCTTATCACTTATAATATTACCGGTTAACTTAATAACATGAATAAGATCACCACCAGTTCTTTTTGCTGTATTAAACACTTCAGAAAAGCTTAGAATATCTTCTATTCCGGATCGTATAGCAAAATCATTCAAAGCTCTTTCTAATGTTATATTCATATGTAACTGATTAATGATATATTGAAACTCTCTCAATATCATCGTATTCTTTAAATAGAGTTTCTCTAGGTCTTTGTAGGCTTCTTCAAAAGCTTTTTCTGCAGAATATCCTGCCTCTAATGCTGCTGATAGTGCAAGAATACCGTCTTTAAACTCGAGATTTAGCTTCCATTTACGGTTATCTTTTAAGGCTTTTGCTTTTCTTCTGCGATATATAAGTAGTAGTGGAATTAGTAAGGGAACTGCTAGAATACTTCGATAAAACAGAATGCTTAACACGGTAATAAGTACAATTCCTTGAGAAATATAAAATATATTTTCTTTACCAGATAGCTTATAAGTGTCATAGGTCTCGATAAAGAAGCCCCCTTTCCTAAGAAATTCATATCTCTCATCTATCTATTCCTGCTCTTTTTAACTTCTCTTTCCTTTGAAGTTCATTCCTTGGAACCAATGTCCCTTTGATACGGCCATCCCTTTCTCCCGATTCTTCAAATTCAAAGAGAGGATTTAACCTAATGTCACCATCCACACAATCTAAAACCTCTGTAATTTCTATAAGCCTACGGGAGTGATCTCTTAATCTTCCAAGATGAACAATAATATCAATTGCAGATGCAATTTGTTTACGTACTGCAAGAAGTGGTATTTCTGCACCTAAAAGAACCAATGATTCAAGGCGATGGAGCATATCTGCAGGAGAATTGGCATGTCCCGTAGACAGAGATCCATCATGACCTGTGTTAAGGGCATTTAACATGTCAATCGCTGCCGCATCCCTTACTTCACCAACAATTATTCGAGTGG
>JAEWEO010000164.1 GCA_023389295.1 Bacillota bacterium | reverse complement strand
TATATGGAAAGAGCATGTATAACATAGAAATAATATTTTTAATTGCTGTTTAAGAGTATAAACGGGGGAATCATGACATGCCTAATATAGAAAAAATGTGTTTTAATTGTTTCCGTGAAATTGATCATCCGGGACTTTGTCCATATTGTGGCTTTGATAATACAGATAATACGATAAAGTTTCCAGGCTCTATGAAAGCCGGAAGTATTCTAAACGGACAATATATCGTAGGACGCGTATTAGGGCAAGGTGGATTTGGGATCACTTATTTGGCACTCGATTACCACTTAGATATAAGAGTTGCTATAAAAGAGTATCTTCCTGAAGGCATGGCGACTAGGCTTTTGGGTACTACTCTCGTTACCATATATGAGGGTGAGAAACTAGAAAACTTTAATTATGGTGCAGAACGTTTCTTGGATGAAGCAAGAGTATTAGCGAAGTTTATAGGTATTAAAAGCATTGCAAGTATCAAAAGCTATTTTAGGGAAAATAATACAGCTTATTTTGTCATGGATTATATTGAAGGAATTAATTTTAAGAATTATATAAAAAATCACGGTGGTACGATCAATTATCAAGAAGCCCTCAGGATTTTACTGCCGGTTATGGATGCTTTGGCTATAGTACACCAAGAAGGGGTAATCCATCGGGATGTGACTCCGGATAATATCTATATAACAAAAGATAACGAGATAAAGCTACTGGATTTTGGCTCTGCAAGGTATAGTTTGGGAGATAAGAGTAAGTGCCTGGATATTATCTTAAAGGCGGGTTATGCACCCAAGGAACAGTACATCAGGAAAGGTAAACAAGGACCATATACTGATATATATTCTGTGGCAGCATGCTTTTATGCAAGTATCACCGGTTATCTTCCTCCGGAAGCATTGGAACGAATAGAAAATGATGAAATCCTATCCATATCCATGCGTGGCATAGAGATTCCAATGAATATGGATTTTGCTATTATGAAGGGATTAGCACTTCGGGCAGAAGATAGGTTTCAGACAATGGAGGATTTTAAAGCTAAGCTACTGGAAGTTCCAGAAATAGCACCTGCCATTAATCTACAGCTATCAGCGCCATTATCAAATAACACTTTTCCTACGACTTCCGTTTCAACATCATCGAATACATCTATGCAGACTATATCATCGGTTTTAAATACCAATCTTTCTATCAATCCCATACCATCACGAAATGGTTCTATACCGGTACCTAACCAAAACGACAGTAATATTGAAGTTAAAGAAAAACAAAACATAATTAATTTAGAAAACTCCAAAATATCGCAGTCGGACTTTGTATTACCGACAACTTCCAGCGCAATTAATAGAAAGGAGATAGATCAAAATGCTCCGCTAGGCGATCATGAGAGTTTGACTAAGAAGAATATAGTATTTCAATTTCTGAACAATCGTAAAAATTTAATCTTATCCATGATTGCATGTATTTTGATTGTTATTATAGGAATTGGAGTATCGAAAATAATTACCTACAGAAATCAAGCAATTTCTTCGAATTTAGTTACGGAAAGAGGGGTTGACCAAGGTAGTAAAGGAAATGATAATCACCCAAATGATGTGATTTCAGACGACCAACAGATAAAAGATGAAAGCATCGAATTAATCATCGACTATAACTTGAATGATTTTGGTACAACAATACAAGAAAGCTCCGACAAAATGTCTATATCGATCGAAGTAAAGCAAGCAAGTAGCGTGGAAGAATTTTCTTTAATTACCAAAGCCAATATATCAGCAAATCAGAGGAGCATTAGCATGGGTTACTTCACAAAGGAGGTGCTAGACGAAGCTAAATCTAGTGGCACGATTGTTAAAAAATCCACATACTTGGAGGAGGTTTACTTTATTGCTTGCGGCATGGATGAAAATACAAGTAACAATGTAATTCAAGAACTCATGCCGGTAGAAGAGATAATCGCAAAACAGATGGAATCAAAGAAGGCTGCAGCAGAGGAAGAGGAAGCAAAGAAGACAGAGGAGATAGAAAAAGCGGAGGAGGAGAAAGCGGAAGCAGAAAAAGAAGAAGCGGAAAAAGCAGAAGCTGAAAAAGAAGCAGCAAAAAAAGCAGAA
This sequence comes from Bacillota bacterium, assembly GCA_023389295.1. Lineage (GTDB taxonomy): Bacteria > Bacillota > Clostridia > Lachnospirales > Lachnospiraceae > Mobilitalea. Next base: position 14,404 of record JAEWEO010000164.1, on the reverse strand, counting down.
GCTGAAAAAGAAGCAGCGAAGAAGGCAGAAGCTGAAAAGGCAAACATATGCCAATATTGTGACGGAACCGGAAAGGTAGAGTGCACCTGGTGTGATGGAACCGGAACTTGTAAAATTGCACATTGGAGCGAAGATGGTGATGAATATATTTACGAAGGAAATGATTGTCCGAAGGTGACGACCTGTACTTGGTGCAATGGAACAGGAAAGAACTCGGACAAATAATCAAGCGAACATTTTACACATATAATTAGGGGGTACATTTATGTCAGCGGTTGAATGTGGAAGGGGGCATTTATATGACAACAATATCTATACTACTTGCCCTTACTGTAATAATAACAATCAGGAAATTAATTTTGGTACAATATCGGTTAATAGCGACAATCGTACTAGGCCCATTGCAGGTTACAACAATCTAGGATCAACAATTCCTTCACACGATCATGAACAGTCAGTATTAAATGATGGGAAGACCTTACCTCCGAAGGATTATGTTAAACCAAAACGAGTAGAAGATAATAATAAAACAGTTGGAATAATGAAAGAAAAGCTTGGCATTGATCCGGTGGTAGGTTGGTTAGTGTGCATTGAAGGAAAAGAGATTGGAAAGGATTATAAAATTAGAGGGCAGATTAATACCATAGGACGAAGTGAAAAAATGGATATTTGTATTAAAGAGGATAATACCATCTCCTATGAAAATCATGCAAGATTAAGCTTTAGCGAACGTAACAATAAGTTTAACTTAATTCCTGCAGAGAGTAAGAATGTTATATATCTGAATGAAAATGAGATATTTACTCCGTCTTTGTTAAACGCCTATGACATCATTGATTTTGGTGAGACAAAGCTGATGTTTATACCGTTTTGTAGCGATAAATTTGATTGGAAGTCAAGAAAAACGGGAGATACAGGGAATGTTTCTATTTAAAAAGAATAGTAAGAAGGTAACTGACCATAGTAAGACAAGGCGAATAGCTTCAGAAGAGGGAGCGTTATCTTATTTGGTCAGCAATCTACAGCAGTTGGGGAAGCGTAGCAGCCAGGAGGATTCCTTTGCTTTAATCAATGCCCTAGATGTAAATGCAATCAATGAAAAAGGTTTATTTGCCATTGTGGCGGATGGAATGGGCGGAATGAAGAACGGTAAGTTAGTTAGTGAAGAGGCTGTTACAGGTTTTGTTCAGAGGTTTCACAATTTGGACCGGGAAGTTGATATCCCGACGCAGTTGTTAGAGAGTATACATAATATAAATGAGCTCCTATCCAATAAATTCAAGGGGGAGGGAGGCACTACCGTTGCCATGGTGATAATCTATAAAGGAATGGCATACTGGGCAAGTGTGGGAGATAGCACAATTTATCTAAAAAGAAACGGCATATTAGTTAAGCTAAATAAGGAGCATAACTATCGATCAAATCTATATCTGGAGGAAATTTATAAAGAAGTTATAAATAAGGATGAGGTTGAATCAAATAAAGATGGTGCCCGCTTAAGTGAGTTCTTAGGAAATAGAAAAGTAGAAGAGATTGATTTTAATAAAAAACCCCTTAAATTAAGAAAGAATGATACGCTTCTCCTATGCACGGATGGTGTCAGCAGCTTTCTTGATGAAAGGTTAATTTCTGATGCGCTTAATCTATCCCCGGATTATGCATGTGAACAATTATGTAAGCTAATTGATGAGAAATCAATGAATAATCAGGATAACTATACGGCACTAATCATATCGTGCGTGGATTAAAATAAAGCTGATTAGAAGGAGAGTATATATGAAAAGTTTTGTAAAGGTATTTATTGCTGTGCTGGTACTTACTTCCATAATGGAGACGTTTGGTAAAACAGCTTATGCAAACGAATTTAAACAATCCTCTTTGGATGGAGTTGTACTTGTAGTCTCAGTACTGCAAGATGAAGAGGGGGAAGTTTATTATAGCACAGGAACAGGATTCTTTGTTGGAATAGAAGAGGAAGATCCCCAATATATTCTTACAAATTGTCATGTAATTGAAGACTTTTTGATAAATGGGGGTAGTGCAGGGTCCGGAATTCTTCAGATTGCCTATGATAAAGAATCGTACGAGGAGGCATATGTTGTAACATACGATGCAGAGAAGGATATAGCTTTGTTAAAATTGGCGAAGCCAACCAAGGAACGAAGTGCCCTCATGCTAAAGACAGTAGATGAGTCCTATGTCGGTAGCTCTGTATTTGCAATCGGATACCCATATACCGCAGATCAAACCATTGAAGCTGTTAACTATTATGGAAAGAATGATGCCACAGTAACAGGAGGTCGTATTAGTCGTTTTGTAACGGAATCCGGTAGCGGAAGACAACTGTTGCAAATGGATGTTAGTATAAATTACGGTAATTCAGGCGGCCCACTTGTGGATGAGAATGGATTCGTAGTAGGAATCAATACCTTAGGGTCAACTTTGGATGCCAATTTAAATTATGCGGTCAGCATTGAAGAAGCAATTCCAATTCTTAAGAATAACAATATCCCATATGAAGTCGGTGATGTTGGGAATATTAACTGGTACCTGATTCTGGTGATTGGTGGTGCAGTTACTTTACTTCTTATAATCATTATAGTTATTGTAATGTTAAATAAGGGCAAGAAGAAAGAGGTGCAAAATCCTATTAACCCTATGACACCTGCTGAACAGCCTCTTATTAAAAAAGCAGTTCCGGTATTACATTCTATGTCAAGTCAACACCTGGGCCTAACAACCGGGTTGTCATCACAACCTATACTAATCGGACGTGATACGAAATTGTGTCGTTTGGTTTACAAGGAGGATACGCCCGGTGTGAGTTCAAGACATTGTCAGATATATTTTGATGAGAGTAATAAAATTTTTATTCTTACGGATACGAACTCCACGTACGGAACCTATCTTTCCAATGGTCAAAAATTAGCCCCAAATGTACCATATCCTCTTAGACCGAAAGATTCTTTTTATTTGGGTGAGAAGGAAAATTTGATTTATGTAGATCTGGAATAAAATGAATATTGCATGTAGAAAGTTGGTAACGATAAATGAACCTTGAGATATTTACCTATACCAATAAAGGTGGAAAGCAGATTAATGAAGATTATCTGGAGTATGTTTCAAATGATAGGTTGCATATTTTTGTATTGGCAGACGGGTTGGGTGGACATGGCAACGGAGATATAGCTGCCAAGATAGTTACCCAGACATTACTATCAGAAATTAGTAAGGTAGAAGAACCTTCCTCGGACCATATTCAAAACTCCTTTGATAAGGCAAATGAAACATTAAAAGAGAATCAGGAAAAGTTGAATTATTCAAATATGAAGACAACAGCGGTTGCTCTATGTATCTCTGAAACTAAGGCGTTATGGGGGCATTTGGGAGATTCCAGACTTTATTATCTCTCGAATAACGAAATTCACGAAGTGACACAGGATCATTCCGTTACTTTTAAGAAATTTCTATCGGGTGAAACAACCTATCAGGATATAAACTTGGATGACGACCGTTCAAGCCTACTGAGAGTCTTCGGTAGTAGAGAAAAAGGTAGCGCAAAAATAGTTGATCAGTCTCAAAGCTTAAAAGAGGGCGACGCCTTCTTGCTTTGTTCTGATGGTTTTTGGGAATATTTGTACAATGAAGAGATATTGGTGGATTTTTTGAAATCGGACACTCCAAAGCAATGGGCTGATTTTATGTTACTTCGACATATCCAAAGAATAAAGCCATTCAATGATAATTACTCTCTCATTACAATCTTTGTAAAAGATTAGATCAAGAAACTATGATGTTAAAGGAGTTTGATATACTGTATGCAAAATTAAAGTTGACATTCGGCTAACTTCATAGGATCAAATAAGATAATGGGAAGGAAGTACATTATGAAAAAAATTTTATTGGTTATAGGCGTATTGGTTATCTCAATATTGTTTTCGCATCCGATTGCTGCAAAACAAACAGTATCAGAGGTTGATGCACAAATTATACAAACCTTTTGCAACCAGGATATACTATATGCATATGTAAATATACCGTATGAGAAACAGACAAAAACATTAATTGCCGACGCACTCATTGATAAAACCTATTCTTATCAACAATCAGAGCCTATGGAAAGGGTTGTTAGCGGGAAGGAGACTGTGTCGTATCTGTTTTTGATTGATATATCAACTTCGATGCCTCGATTTAAGGAGAATGTAACCACCTTTGTTAGTAGTGTATTTTCTTCGGCAGGCGATAACGCTAGCTTTGCAATTGCAACCTTTGGGAAGGAACTAGAGTTTGATGGTGAATTTACTAAGGATCAATCAAAGCTGAATAAGAGATTGTCAGAGCTACAATATAATGTTAAGCAAACCAGTTTGTATACTTCCATCATCGGGGCGATTAACTACTTAGAGAATAGACAAAGAACTGAGGGTGAGTTATATAATCTTGTAATTGTTACAGATGGAATAGAGGCTGACCAAAATGGTGTCACAAAGGAAGAAGTAAAAGAGAAGATTTTATCCTCCTCTGTTCTTATTCATACCTTCGGATTCCCATCAAAGAGTAGTGATGAAGATGAGAAAAAGGAATCAGAAGAAGCTTTAAAGATTTTGGGATCTTTCTCAAGATATTCTTTGGGAGTATATTCTGTACTAGGGTATGACAATAAGACGGAAGCAGACAATGCAAAAGAAATTACCGATTATGTAAATAATCTGTACCGGATCTCATTTGATATAACACATTTTAATGGGGTCGAAGGGGAGTATGATTATCGAATTATATTTGCGACGACAGGAGAAAACGGCACGCTATTTGATGCAAGCGGTACAGTAAAGATACCAGGTTCCAAAAGTAGTGTCTTGCCGGCAATATCAGGAGGTTCTGGCACAGATAGTGTCGGAGAGCAAACGGAGGATAATAAAGAAGCTGTTGACAATGAGAGTGGTTCAAAATCTGGAGATTTAACGGAGGAAGTACAAGAGGTATCGGTTATCTCTAAATTATCGAATATCAGATTTGAGGGCATAAAAATATGGTTAATTTTCTTAATTGTACCGATAAGCCTACTTCTCTTAGTAGTTATGTTAGTAATCCTTCATAGGCGAAGGAAAGTGAAAAATGCTTCATCTCAATCGGGAATCTATATGAAGATTATACTGTTATCCGATAAATGTAATGTAAGTAGAACAGAATTCTATTTGAATCAAGAACTGATAATTGGGCGAGGTAAAAAGTGTGATTTACAAATAAAAAACAAAGGTATTTCAAAGGAAAATTCAAGACTTTTTGTTAATGAGAATGCTATTTACCTTGAAGATCTTAATTCCACGAATGGAACGTCGATTAATGGTATGAAAATACATTCACCAAATAAACTTCGAAGTGAGGATGTAATTACCATTGGACCAGTAAAGTTTCTGTTCAAATTTTAGCACAAGATCATGAGTAAAACCTTAAAAGTTTAGGACGGAGAATTTAAGTCTTGAAAGATTGGTTTCTATAACTAAAGTAACAGAAGGAAAAAAGAGCCTTTTGTTTCTATAAACATAATGGAGGTAGGGAATGAAAAGATTATTAAAGATCACCTTGGGAATACTATTATCATTCGTTTTGGCAGTTTCAACTCCTATTGCCGGGATTGGTGGACTACCAATAACAGTAGAAGCAGCAACCAGTACCACACCAAAGACTACTGTAAATAAGGTAACACTATATGTTGGCTATAAGACTTATCAAATTGAATTAAAAAATCTAAAAAAAGGAGCTAATGTATCCTTTAAAACTAGCAATGAAAAAGTTGCAAAGGTTAGTAAAAATGGTGTTATTACTCCTGTAAAAAAAGGTAGCGCAACAGTTACAGTAACAATAAAGCAAAGTAATAAAGTTTATACATCTAAGATTAAGGTTACGGTAGATGTGTCAAACATCAAATTTAAAACCAAGACCGGTAACCTGACAGTTGGAGATACTTTTACTTTTGTAGCAACTGCAAATGGCACAAGTGGAGAAATTACATGGAGTGTCTCAGATAAAACAGTTGCAAGTATAAATAGCAAAACAGGCAAATTGACTGCACTTGATGCCGGTGAGGTAGAGGTCATAGCTACCGCCGGAAATATATCCAGTAGATGTACTGTTACGATAACATCCGGAAAACTATCTACGGAAGCAAATTCATATAAAATTTATGACCAGAAGATTATCTTTGTGACAACAAAAGACATAGGGGCAGAGGAGTATCTGACCTTCTCTATTGAAAATCCTGAAGTTTTAGCATGTCGCTGGGGCGAATGGGAGAGCAATAAGATACAACTTTTATTAGACCCTCTAAAAAGAGGAACAACTACAGTTACCATTACTTCATCAGAAACTGCAGATCAAGTCACCTTCAAGGTTACTGTAGTAGATGAACCAAAAGATAGAGATAAAGGAGCAAAGATTTTAACGGCAAAAGAAATCTATGCTAAATGTGCCCCGTCTACCTGTGAGCTTCAAATAACCAAAGCTACAGGTGAATATGTCGGATCCGGATTTTTTATTATGAGCGGTGTTCTTATAACAAATTATCATGTTATTAAGGATGCAACTAATATTAAAGTAGTTGATTATAAGAACAAAACCCATGATGTTATGGAAGTACTTGCCTATGATAAGAATTATGATATTGCGGTTCTATCAATTGATGCTGTAACGGAGCATTTAACTCCTTACAAAGAAGATTTTGTTGTTGGAGATACCGTGTATGCTCTTGGTAGTCCCCGTGGTCTTACGGGATCGTTATCGAGCGGAATTGTATCCTCTGTCTCTCGTATATTTGATAGCATTGATTATATTCAAGTAACAGCACCCATTTCACCTGGTAATAGTGGAGGTCCATTATTGAATGAGTATGGTGAGGTGATTGGAATTAATACATTTATGTTGGTGGATAGTCAGAACTTAAATTTTGCATTAAATGTATATCAATATACGAAGTTAAATTATAATTCTCCTATTACAGCAGAAGAATTCTACAAAAACAATAAGACTGCAAAGCAGGTATACGAAGATGAATCAAAAAGCCAGAATTTAAACACGACCCAATTAGTTGAGAATAATACTATTGTATCAGGAACTTTGCATGATACGAACACGATTGATGGCTATAAAATTTCCTTACCACAGGGAGGAACCGTAACTGCGATCTGTGTATCTGAGTATGATAGTGATATGCAAAAAACTTATATCAGCATTATTGACGGGGAGTTTAATTCCATTGCAAAATCCACATTGTATACGGATGATGGTTACTATCGTGTAATTGATCAGGAATTAGAAGCTGGGGATTATTATATTGTTGTATACAATGAAGATGACTATGTTTCCAGCAAGATTAATTATTCCTTCTTGGTTTATTATTAATTTAAGGGGAATGTAGATACGTAAGATAGGATATCAATAGTCAATGAGAGTTAAATATTATAGAATAAGAGATTTTACGAAACAAAAGATAAAACTTAAAGACCTCTGATTCAAAATTAGAAGGTGTTGCATCAAACTAAGGTTGACGTAACACCTTCTAAAAAGGTTGATATAATTAATTCCCGGGTAGTTGCATATTTGTTATTTTAATGATCTGAGTTTTTATTCTTTTTATCGTTGGATTTTTCCCAAGTGTTTTTTGAATCCTGGTCCTCATCAATATTAGTCTTCTTGCCTGCTTTATCTTCTTGCTTCTCTTTTTTATTTTCCTTATCAGCTTTTTCCTGAGCTTTATTTGGTTTATCTATAGCTTTATCAGCTTTTTCCTGAGCTTTATTTGCTTTATCTATAGCTTTATCAGCTTTTTTTTGAGCTTCCCTAGCTTCTTTTTGAGCATTTTTGGCTTCTTTTTGAGCTTCCTTAGCTTCTTTTTGAGCTTCTCTGACTTCCTTTTGATCTTCCTTGGACTCAGTATTTGCATCCTGAACATCTTTCTTATTACCCTTATGGTTTTCTTTCGTTAAGGCATTCGTCTTTTCTTCGGCTATTTTTGTTTTTTCATCCGCTTTCTTTTTTGCAGCCTCAGCCTTTTCTTTTGCTATTTTTGCTTCCTTGTCTGCTTTTATAGCAGCTTTTTCGGCTTTGCTTAGGGAGGTTTCGTCTTGTTCTGTTACTTGTTCATCAGAATTTTCCGTTATCTGTGTATTATTCTCCTGTAGGATTGGGTCCTTACCCCTTGCATTTGCCATACTGATATTGGCATTATCTTTATATTCGTTTGTTGCCTTAATAATTTCCTTCACGGGCTTATTAACCCACTCCTCAACCTTAATATCCGTATCTACGGCAGCTTCCTGTAATTTCTCTACGAGATTTAGTTTACCTGGGGTAACACCAAGTTCTTTGGCTTCTTCTACACGCTCTAATCCAACGCTAAAGGTTTCAACTACAACCTCACTACCTGTCTGAGAGACCTCTTCTATTACAGCTTCTTGTAATTCTTGTGCCAGATGATCTGCCTTGTTTAGATTTTCACTAGAAGTAGCTATAACAATACCGTCATCCACTTCGTTTTCAAAATAACCTGCGGCTGATATCTGTTCCACCGTCTTTGTTATAGCAGTGGTAATGGAGCGATTCGTCAATTTGTCTAAGGTTAATTCCTGAAGGATTTCCTCTCCATCGTCATTAATAGCCTTAACTTTAATTACGCGGTCGAAACGGTTAATGCTAAATTCTATGGATGGATTTACATCCACGCTTACATAGCTGTAAGGGCTTGCATACGCCCAGGTACTTACACCAAGAAGAAAAGCGGCAGCGGCAGAGGTTGCAAATATTGCAATCTTCTTTGTTAGTTTTATTTTCAATTCTTCTACTTGTATGATTTGTCCTAGTTCATAGTTGTTGTTCTTAAGTTTAACAACACAACCATCATCAGAAAGGACAATGGCTTCATTATTTTTTAATTCTACAACAACTGCTTTCATTGCTCATTCTCCTCTCTAATGAATCGCATATATTCTGCAAGATTTGGATATCCTCCAGAAAGTATTTCTATGGCTGCTATTATATATTTTCGATGGCGGTCTAATATTTTTCGGGGTATCTGAGTGTTTTTTTCGATGGTTTTCATCGGAAGCTGTTTAGAGGAACGTATTTCTTCAAGGAGAAGAGAATGTTGCAATATATAATTAACTGCCTTTGCACAGGCTTTTTTTGTCTTATCCGCATGTGGAGAGCAGGAGGCTAGATCAAGAAAAGAGAAACCATAGGAGTTTAAAGTTGCAGTAACAGCCTGGATTTCTACCTTTATATCACCTTTATCTTGCTTTGATACCTGATCTGCAATAGCCATACGGATATTAAGGTCTTGCGTATCTTCCTCCGGTTCAGTATCAAAAAGAATGGGGTCAACGGATATCTCCGTATCATATCGCTTCTGTCCTTTTCTATAATCAATTAGTCTTCGCTTAATCACTAATTCAGCGAATCCTAGAAAATTCCCTTTATTCAAATCGTAGTCATCGATGGCTTGCGAAAAGGCAAGCAAAGAAATAGACCATTCATCATCGTGTTTTGTTATGTAACGATGGGTGGCCGTGGAGGCGCATTTCAAAATATATAGTTCATAATTTTTTATTAAATTTTCACGATGTAAAGAATTCGTCTTAGCTTCCATGGCTAAAGAATCGATTTCTCTCATGATTTATACCTCCTGATTCGCCATATTTAGGCGATAAACTACGTTTTTGGTAGAATACAAAGGTTGTCTACTGTTAATTTTATCATTTTTTAGTATGATATGTAAACCCAAAGATATGGTGTGGAAGTAAAGTGAAATATCTAAATGTTGCACGATTATGGTAGTTTTGAATAAACTGAATTGAGAATAATGGATTCTAAGGATTTGTTGTGTTTCATAGGAGGTTATTATGTATAATAATTACGACGACGATTATGCCGGAATTCCTTATAACGACGTAAACTGGTACGACGTTGTAGGTCAGCCTTTCGGTACAGCTTCCTACTTTAATGCAATAATATTTGGTGATGCAAATAATATTGTAGATACAAAAGGTGCCATGGCAGTTGAAGGTAATTTTACTAGTCAACGAGGCCTAAGTCTTGCTTTCGGTAACGACTTAAAACTGACGGGGACAGGATACAGTCCTGATATGATAAGATTTTTGGTAGGAGGTAACGTTGCAATGCAAGGACCGTTAGTAGTAATCGGTCATGTTGTAGCGGGAGGTAATTTCAGAGCTGCCAAAGGAAGTACCTATATGATTGGAAAGGACGGTTCACCGGATCAAGCTCAGCGTTTAATGAACCTATATGAGCAAAGTGGAGGTAGCAGATATTGGAGGTTAAGTGATCGAGGTACTCATTATGCAGTCTCCAGTTATGATGTGCCCCGATATATACCTGCAAGCAGAATACAAGCTAATACATCTGGATTCTTTGCAGATGCAAGAGAAAGCATCGAAGCATTTAAGGATTGTATCGTTAATTTAGAGTCTAACGGAACGGTTACGGAACACTATCACGAATGGATCTTAAAAGGTGATAATCCACATCAGAATGTGTTTGTGATTGATGCACGTCCAAATGGTATCTTGAATAAGGAAATACGATTTGAAATACCACAGGGAAGTTTGGGAATTGTTATATTTAGAACTGGTGATAATGCTCATTTGCAATATGGTCTATGGGGATCTGAAAATCAAGCTACTCGTACTTTGTATGTATTTGAAGATGCAAAACACATCCATATGGAGGTTCCTGCTGCGATATGGGGAAGTATTTTAGCACCACAGGCAATGTTTCATGCGCATCCAACCGGTGGAAATGTAAATGGAAATGTAGCTCTGGGAACTTTGGAGGTGAGTCCAACCAGCGGTTTTGAATTCCATTTATATCCTTTTGTTGGTGGGGTAGAATGTGGGGAAGTTGTTCCGATGCCACCAGAGGAGTTACCCGAAGAAGAAAAGCCAGCGCCTGCTCCGGTACCTGTGCCGCAGCCACAACCGACACCAAGTTGTCCTCCTTGTCCGGCACCGCAACCTTGTCCGACACCAGAGCCCTGTCCGGCACCGCAACCTTGTCCGACACCAGAGCCTTGTCCAACACCGCAACCGTGTCCAGTACCAGAGCCCTGCCCGACGTGTCCAACACCGGAACCCTGTCCGACGTGTCCAGTACCAGAGCCTTGTCCGACGTGCCCTACCTGCCCAGTACCAGAACCCTGCCCGGCGTGCCCTACCTGTCCTGTTTGCCCGGAGCCGATTACTAAAATTGAGATTAAACCGGTACCTGTTCCGATTCCGATTCCTATTCAGCAAGAGTGCGAGGTTTGTAAAGTTACACCCGGAATTATCTATGGATGTATTTGGGGATGTAGCTGTTGCTGTAATCACGAATGGGAAATCAAATTGTATATGAACTGTAAGGAGAGAAGAACACTCATCGAATGCATTAAAATATATTGCTGTGGCTGCTTTGAATTCAAAGTTCCTTATGATGAATATTATGTATTGGAGATATGTCCGATCGGAAATGGTAGAAGTAAGGAACAATGCAGACCTCTCCTAACGCTGAAAAACGTTGGTGTTGCTAATCTTTCTATTTGCTAATTTCTTATGAAAATATCACATTGTATAAAAGCTAAGTTGCATATATAATAAAAGCATTAAAATACGAAAGGAAGGAAGTATCCTTATGGCTAAGGTATATATTTTTTTGGCAAATGGTTTTGAAGAAATTGAAGGATTAACCGTGGTGGATTTATTAAGAAGGGCGAATATAGAAATAACCATGGTTTCTATCACAGGTAGTCAATATGTTGCTGGTTCTCATCGGATTGAAGTAAAGGCAGATGCTTTGTTTGAGGATTTGGATTATTCGGATGCAGATATGCTAGTACTTCCCGGTGGGATGCCAGGAACAAAGTATTTATCAGAACATGTAGGCTTGGACAAATTATTAAAAACCTTCCACTCCTCCGGTAAAAAGCTCTCTGCTATCTGCGCAGCCCCAAGTGTGCTAGGTAGTAAAGGATTATTACAGGGAAAGGAGGCTACTTGCTTCCCTGGCTTTGAAGAGTCGTTAGTTGGAGCAAAGGTTAAGAATAAAGCTGTTGTTATGGACGGAAGTATTATTACCTCAAAGGGCATGGGGACAGCAATTGATTTTTCTTTGGCACTCATTCGCTCTCTAGCCAGTGAAGAAGAAGCAGCTAATATTGCTAGTTCCATACAGTATGAGCATTACCAAGCATGACAGACAGTTATCAGTCATAAGGATGGAACTAATTATAAGAAATTGCATTATTTTTTTTGGTAAGGTAGAATCTGTTTTCTAAGTAAAAATAGACAAAGTAAGTTTGGTACTGCCATAAAGGCATTTACCAAATCCGTCATTTCCCAAACTAGTTTAAGGGATAAGATGGAGCCGACAAATATCATAACTATATAGCAGATGCGGTAGGTATTTATTCCACTTTTTCCGAATAAATATTCTACCGCTTTTTCGCCGAAATAGGACCAGCCGATGAGGGTCGCTATGGCAAAAGCGATAAGGGAGATTCCTAATAGAATATTTCCGTAGGGTATGGAACGAAAAGCAGCGGTTGTAAATTCTGTAAAGGAATAGCCCTCGACGGAGGAAGGATTCTTCAGAAGATTTGTAACAATTACAAGACCAGTTATTGCGCACATTACTACGGTATCCCAAAAAGTTGCGCTCATGGACACAAGTGCCTGTCTTGATGGGTGAGAAGCTTTTGCTCCGGCTGCAGCAATGGCAGCAGAACCAAGGCCTGCTTCATTGGTAAATAAACCTCTTGCAATACCGTATCTGGCAGCAGACTTAAGAGAGCTACCGATAAACCCTCCGGCAACGGCAGCAGGAAGCTTTGTCGGTACAAAGGCTGCTTCTAGGATAATGCCGATCGCAGGGAAAATATAGCGAGCATTCATTACCAGAATGATAATGCAGCTAAAAACATATAAAAATCCCATTGCCGGTACTAACTTACTACAGATTTTTCCGATGGAATTAATGCCTCCTACGATTACCAAACCGACTACAACAGCAACCACCATGCCAACAAGGTATTCCGGTAATCCCCACAAGGTATTAATTGTTTCTGTTACTGCTCTTGCCTGGGTGGAGCAACCAACACCATATGAAGCAAGCAGAGTGAAGATGCAAAATAGGACAGCCAGCCATTTCTTATTAAGTCCATATTCTAAGGCGTACATAGGACCACCGAGGTAGGTACCGTCCGTTGTTTTCTTGCGATATAAAAAACCTAGGAAGCATTCGGCATAAGTGGTCGCCATACCAAGAACGCCGGTTAACCAGCACCAGAAGATAGCACCCGGACCTCCAAGTGCAACAGCAGTAGAGATTCCAACAATATTACCGGTTCCTATGGTGGCTGCTAATAGAGCGGATAAGGAGGCGAAACTACTTAAATCACCTTCCGCATTACCCTTTTCTGAAGTGACGGATAACTTAATTGCTTTTCTGATATGTTTTTGAACACCTTTGAGATGAAAGGTAAAATAGATGTGTGTACCAAATAGAAGTGTTGGTAATGGGATACCCCAAAGGAAGTTGTTGATTTTCTCAAGAAGATCAATCATGCCATTCTGTCCTCATTTTTTAGCTTTTTACATATATATGTCAAGATGGGCTAAAGTAGTATGAATAGTCTCCATAAGAAAACACATGAAAAAGGGGGATGTTGCAAATGTTGGATTTAGAGTAAAGCATATCCACATACCATCATTTGCAACATCCCCATATTACCTTTATGATTGAAGTGCCTTTACAATAGACTCAAATCCCATACCGTGGGAGGCTTTAATTAGAATGGTATCATCTCGCTTAATAAGCTCTGGTAGAAAGGATATTAACTCCTCGCGGGTCTTGTAATAATGTAAGTTCTCTTTCTTATGTTCGGCTGCAGCCTGATACATATGGTATGATAAGTTTCCGACACAGATTAGGACATCAATTCCTTTCTCGGTGGCGTAGGCGCCTACCTCGCCATGAAGCTTTGCTTCATTTACACCCAATTCAAACATATCACCAAGGATCGCTACCTTTCTAGTATCAGCAATGTTAAGTAGATCAAGGGCGGATTTCATCGATACCGGATTCGCATTGTAGCAATCATCGATAATTGTACAATTTTCCTGACGGATAATATTACTTCTTCCCCCTAGAGCTTTAACCATGCTTATACCTGCAGCAATTTCCTCACAGGTTAAACCAAGTAGAGCACCTACAGAGGTTGCAGCAAGTGCATTTAATACCATATGCTCACCGGGTTGTGGAACAGTTGCTAAGAAGGACTTACCCTTAACCCATATATTACAAGTACTACCAAATAAACCGTGGGTAATAAGATCCGTTGCCATTACATCATTTTGTT
>JAEWEO010000052.1 GCA_023389295.1 Bacillota bacterium | reverse complement strand
CCCTCGCCTAGAGTTATATATCCTATGTGATTAGATTTTCCAAGAGAAGCATCAATGGCAATGATAAAGGCATCCCCATGAGTGTGATAGATTAAATCGATGGTATCTTTCAAATTCTTAGCATGTACGGGTTCCTCTAAAGTTCCATAGACATGAAAATTGTGATATTTCTTATATTTAGATAGCTTATATCCGATAATAGGGCCCAAACAGTCCCCGGTCGCTCGATCAGAACCGATACATAGGAAGATAATTGTTCTGTTGGAAAGGACTTGATCCTTTATTAAATCCGATAGCATACAGCCAAGTTCATAGGCGGAATTTTTTTCGTGTGAATTAAAATAGGAAATCCGTCTACTGTTCTTACAAAAAATGCTCATTATAACCTCCGATTTTGTATAAAGATAGTAACAGGAAATCACTCAGCGTGACCTGTTATGCACATAATGGCATTTCTTTCTGCAGAAATGCTCATATGACAGGGTACAACACGTCTTCCTCTTATAAGCTTATAAGTTTAGACGGCTTAAGACGAGCTTTAATGGAATAATGTTTACTACAGTATTACCAATTTATTAATAAAGTAGACATTTTAATCCTATAAAAGTGTAGTCTCAAAATATTTTTTTAGGACTTTTTCGAGAAAATACCCCAAAGAGAGAGAGGTATTATTTGAGATACCGACGAAGGAAGAAAGAATTAGTAGAATGTTGATGACAACTTCTTTGTGTTAGGTATCTTAAAGTGACAAAAAGCCTGTCCTATTTGTGCTATGATATTTGCAACTGTTTGGAGGATTCAGATATTTTTACCAAATATGAAGTCTAAAAATCGTTGAGGGATGGGAGTGAGCAAAGTGATAGAAACGATATATAGCAATGAGAATGGTGACACCGGAGCTAACAATAAGGTGCAGCCATCTTTTAAGATGCCAAAGAATATCCGTCAGGTTGGAAAAAGCAATACCGTTAGAAAGATATATGTAGAAGATTATGTTATGACATTTATCAAACAGCTTGCAAGTGGCGAATTTTCCGGTTGCAAATTAGCTGTATTACTAGGTCAGTGTGTTAAGATTGATAATCGTCGCAATATATTCATCTCCGGTGCCGTAGAGGTGAAAGATTTAGATACCACAGGCGATATTATTTTTTCAAATGATGTTTGGACAAATATTTATGAAGATATCAAGAAATATTTTGTAGAAGCCGAAATTGTCGGATGGTACATGGGGGGACCCGGGTATCTTCTAGAGGATGAGGAAAACATCCTAAAGATTCATGTAGATAACTTTGCAGGACAGGACAAAACATTACTGACCTATGATAATATGGAAAAAGAAGAAGCATTCTACAGCTATGAAAACGGCAGGCTTACAAAACAAGAAGGTTATTACATATATTATGAAAAAAATGAAGAAATGCAAACCTATATGATTGAACATAGAAACGAAAAGAATGGTAGTGCTGAAAGTATCTATGAGGATAAAGTATCCAGGGAAATTCGTACGGTTCTTCAAAATAAGAAGCTGCCGGAAGAGGATAACAAAAACCCTGCAAAATTAATGTATGCAGCAGGTACATTACTGGCTGTAATTGTATTAATCGTAGGTGCAGCGATCTTAAATAATTATGATCAGATGAAAAATATGCAAAAGACCATGGATTATCTAACTCGTAATATGGAAGATATCCAAGAGGTTTTTACCGGAAATAATTCATCTTCGCCGGCGGCTGAAGCAGGTAGTAACAATGTTCTAAACGATATTGCTTCGCCGGACGACGCTCAAGTGGATTCCCAGGAACCAAGTCTTAATGTGGAAGTGGTATCTGGTGACGTAGACCCACTTGAGGATACGCAAGATCCGGATGACAATAAGGGAACAAACGAGGACAATAAAGATCAAAATCAAGAGAGCAAAGATGAGGAGACGGTTGTTCAGCCGACAGAGGCACCAAAACCAACAAAAGCACCGAAAACTACAGATAAAAAGACGGAAGAAACTTCTACAAAAGCAGAAGAAACTTCTACAAAAACAGAAGTTAGGTACTATGTCGTTGAAGATGGTGATACGCTTGCAGATATTAGTTACAAGCTATATAATACTTATACGAAAGTAAAGAAGATTATGGAGTTAAATAACATAGAGAATCAAGACTTTATTTATGTAGGTCAAAAATTGATAGTTCCGTAGTATTAAGGTGCAAGAAGGGTATGAATATACTGTTCGAGCACCTTTTTAGATAGGAATGATTTTATAGATGTAATAAATGTATATTTCTACAGGAAATTGGTCCTATGTTATAAATTTTCTACACACAAAAAGTGATTTTATTGATATTATATACTCGTTTTAAAAGGAAAATAGTTCGTGCCATTCGTGGCAAAATGAGTTATAATCACTTTAATATCTATACAATGGGAGCAGATTATGGCAAACAATAAAGAAGGACAATCCCTACGGGAATATGAAAACCGAAAAAAGAGAATTAAGATGAGAAGAAGAGTAATCATTGGCACCACATTATTAGTTCTTGTGGTACTTGGTGCTACATATCTGATTAGACTCTATAATCGAAGCTTTGAAAACTATAACGTAATACGTAAGACAGACATTACCGGATCTAATGCGGTGGGCTATATACCCTACGATGGAGCTGTCGTTAAGTATAGCATGGATGGTGCAACGGCTCTTGATACGGACGGAAGTCTTCTTTGGAATAGTTCCTATGAAATGTCTGACCCGATTGCGGATGTTAGTGGCAAGTATGTAGTGATTGCTGATAGAGATGGAAAATCCATACATATCTTCAATAAAAAAGGACAAATAGGTAACATCACTACTATATACGATATTATTAAAGTAGAAGTGGCATCCCAACAGGGCGTTGTGGCAGCATTGATGCAGGAAGAAAATGGACACCGGATTATATTATATGATGTAGATGGTACGGAGCTGAGTGTAATTTCTACCACAGCGAATAAGGATGGATATCCTTTAGATATATCGCTTTCTGAGGATGGTGAAAAGCTGGTAACAAGTTATTTATCCTATTCCGGAGGTAATCTTACGAATACAATCTCTTTTTATAACTTTGGAGAAGTGGGAAAAAACCATACCGATCGTTTTGTTGGAGGATGGAGCATTGATGACGGAAGTATAATGCCCAGAGTAACTTTTGTTACAAATGATGTGGTCTGCGCTTATAAAGATAATGGATTTATCTTATATTCAATGGAGGAATTGCCAAGTCAGGCTAGTGATGTAGTTGTTGAAGATAAGATAAAAAGTGTACTTTATAATGATAAATATGTGGGAATGGTACTGCAAAAAGAGGGAACCTCATCAAAGCAGCTTGTCATCTATGATCTTAAGGGCAACAAGGTGCTG
>JAEWEO010000315.1 GCA_023389295.1 Bacillota bacterium | reverse complement strand
ACTTATAAATATCACTTTGCATTCGGACCAACTCTTTTTGATAATATCATACATCTCTAGACCACTCATTTTTGGCATCTTGATATCGGAAAAGACAATATCAATTCTGATCTTTTCTAAGCACTGCAACGCTTCCTCTGCAGAGTGTGCTTTATAGATATCCAAATCCAAAGATTCTTCCTGTAAAAATATTCTTTCAAAATATTCAACGACATCCCATTCATCATCTACAATCAATAATCTTTCCATCTCGAAGCATCTCCCATCATTAGTATTCTTACGATTACTTTTAATCCTCCGTACTCACTTCTTTCGAAGAATAGACCACATTGATCGTTATAAGCAAGCTGTAACCTTTTATGAATATTAATAAGCCCTGTTATTTCGATGTCTTCATTCTGTACTAACATTTCTCTCATACTTAACATTTTTTCATCAGTAACTGTATTTCCATTATCCTCAAAAATTATATCTAAGAAGTCATTATGCTCCTCATGTGAAATTTTTAAGAATCCCTTATAATCAATGACCTCTAGTGTATACATAAATATATTCTCTAAGATAGGTTGTAAAATGAGTCTTGGAACCTGCACTTCGGCATATATTTCAGGTAATTTCTGCAGCTCCATATCCATTCGTTTTGAAAATCTTGCATACTGAATATTACAATAAGTGAGAGCATGTTCCATTTCATCTTCTAATCGAATAAAACCACTCTTGTTTTTTGTAATAAAACGAAAAAAAACACCTAACTGTCTGCAAAATTCCGTTGCAAACTCTGTATCACCGGCATCGATACGATTACTTAATATTAAAAAACTATTATATAAGAAGTGTGGATTGATCTGAGCCTGCAACTGCTTTAATTCTGACTTTTGAATTAAGATTTGTTGTTTATATTGCTGGTTAATCAGATCATTCAGCTGGAAAATCATATCATTGAAATTATCATAAATATAACGAAATTCATCTTTATATTGATGTTCAATTTTAATACTTAAGTCTCCTGATTTCACTTTTACAAATCCATTCATTAATTCATGTAGCGGACGATGAATTATTTTTCGTATATAAATGGAAAAAATCACGACACATATAACCGATATTACAGCAAAAATAACCATATAAATTTTATAATTTTTCAAATCACCAAACACCGCATTCTCCGAAATGCATCGAACCACCTTGATATCCTGAATTCCAATGTTTGTATAGACAATAAAATACTTCTCTCCTTCAATTTTTCGTGTTAGAAAATACGTTCCCTTATCCAGTTCATTCTCTGTGTTCATTGAATTTTCATTCATTTGAATATTTTTTCTGACTTTATTATAAAATTCTTCCTGTTCTTCTTTATCATTCCCGATCAACATATCATATTCTTCACTCAGTAAGAATGCTCTATCATCTCTACTTGTTATCAAGTCTCCTAAATATTCCTTTATTGCTCTTTGGGATAAAGTTGTCTGTAAAAAAAACTGTAGGTTTTTGTTTGTTTTATGATACAAAAGAGGATATGCAATTAAAATCATGCATTTATCCTGCGCATATGTAAATGACTTACCAATACCTTTGTGATACATATCGATAACTTCTTTTGTATCCTCATCAATTTCCATGTTCATTTTCGTCCCTATATATTCATTAATGGAAGGTATGATAACTTTAATTTCTTGTACCAATTTACTGCTTGTTTGTATCGGTAGAATACGATTTATAACATTAATTTTCATTTTAGATTTTTCATAATCGGAATAATATGGAGTATTTAAAGTTAGTTTTTTTAAGTCCCAATCATTAATCAGCTCATATTGAAGTAATGTAATTCGATCGATTTCTGTAGTTAAGCTGGTTGAAAAATTTATGTTCTGAACCTTTAAATCTTTCTGAATCTGATCCTTTATCTTTGTAATCCCCCAGGAATACAATCCAATAGCTAATGCAAATATGATAATAATTATTGCAAAGAAGATACTGCACATTTTAACAAAGATTGTATTGTGAACAATGAACGTTCTTTTTCGTTTCATTTTCATAAGCTCCCCCCTGATTATCTATTTCATAAGCGATCATACTACACTTGTATAAACTTAAAGTTTGCATCAATGAGCATTCATCAAAGGGAAGCCCTTCCTCATGACCTTGTCATCCATTTTCCATTCGTGAAATCAGGTATATATACCGGTGCAGAACCTGTAGCAATGGATTGCTCCGATAGGACAGAGATAGAAGCCCATGCGACCATATCATATACATCAATTGGCATAGGTTTCTTATGTAATAAAGCTTCTACAAAATCTTTGACTACAAGCCAGTCCATACCATCATGTCCTCCTCGAACCCCTTCCTCCAGGTATTCCTTCCACACGGGATGTTCATATTCCTTTCGGTAAGAATCTATATTATTAAACTGCTCCATCCAATTAAAATCACACTCATTATGCTTGCCATCTACAAACAAAGAACGATTTTGTTCGTTAAACATCGCTTTGGTTCCCTGCACATAAAAGCCTCTTGAATAGGCTCTTGGCAAGGTTGTATCGAGTGTAAGTGTTATAGTTTCTCCATGAGCACACTTAATTATTGTTGTTACAACATCTCCTTGTTGGAAGATGCTATTTTGTAACCACTTATCCTCTGGCTTTTGCTCATTTATAAAACAATTCAGCCCTGAAGCTTTTGAAGCCATTGAAACTAATGACAACATTTTATTCCCACGATTTATTCCTAAAATCTGTGCAATAGGTCCAAGCTCATGGGTAGGATAATTTTCACAATTTCGATTCATGTAATTGTCTAGGCGATAATGTCTGTTCTCTCTTCCATATGTTATCTCCTTACGTAAATCATGATGATACCCACCCTCACAGTGAACTACTTCTCCGAAGAGCCCTTTCTTTATCATATTCATAACCATCATTTCATCACGACCATAACAGCAATTCTCCATTAGCATAATCGGAGTTTTTGTCTTTTCATAGGTTTTTACTAAGTCCCAGCATTCATCAATCGAAAATGCTCCACTTACATCACATGCTGCAGCTATCTTCTTCTCCATACACGCAATCGCGATTTTTATATGTGTCTCCCAGGATGTTACTATGTATGCTGCGTCTACATCTGCATTTTGAATTAAATCCTCATAGTCATGATAAATCTGTGGTTGGTTACCATTCATTGTCTCAACTAAATCCGCTGCTGCCAGACAACGATCATCATAGATATCACATACTGCCGTTACCTCAATGGTCTCCATAGGAAGCAAGACTAGCTCTAACATTCCCATTCCTCTACCACCTAGTCCGATTACTGCCATTTTAATTTTTTTCAACATATTCTCCTCCTGATATAATAATGTTTGATTGCTTTATATTACCTCCAAGTCAAAAGAATCATCGAAAACTAGATCATTAAGCTCCATCCCTTTGAGAGCAATATTCTGACCAAGTACTTCACCTATTAATTTATTGTTCTGCACCGTCACTTCACTACAATACTCAAAAGTGAGCATGTGTTTTAAACAATTCCAAGGCTCCCATAAGTAACTTCGTATGATTCGATTTCCGCTAAATAATATTCCCTTTGTACATAACGCATAAACTACCGGATAATCGGCTGTCTGAAATGTGTTATTCTCAATTCTTATATTTTTATGAAATGGTTTATCTTTACAGGGTGCACCTACCTCGGGATGAATACTTATGACCGCATCTCCGCCTAAATAGGAGGAGGTAAGACATGATTCTGAAAAATGATTATTTCTGATTAATACATCGTTACAATTTCCTGATTCATACCAATAATTCGCATCACCAGCGATCAATATCGCTGCACCTGCGGATTCAAAGATATTATCTTCGATCACTACAGCTTTTGGGGTAGATATTAAGATTCCCCTTGCACGACAATTACCAAAAAAATTATTAGTGCAGGTGATAGAGGCTGTCCTAGTAACATTCTCCATAGAATATCCAATCTTTATTTCATCCGGCACCTCTTCTTCAAATTCAATTATAAACATACTCTTTGATATTAGTTTATAATCTTTTACAGTAAGTATGAAAAGCTGGCTCATATCGTCAGTTTTAATAAATGCAATTTTATGGCCTTGAAGCGCCCACTGATGAAATCCTTGTGATTGTGGATGAGCAAATTCCCCTATCAGAATATTTTTATTTTTTTTCTGTAAAATACGTGTTGCAATCCCATGGATGTTTAGCGGGTCATCCATCAAACCATAAAAATAACAATTTTCAACCGTGATATGTCCACTATTGCAAGATAAGTGTATACCATCATCATGACCGGAAGTGATACGTCGTCCTCTGCTTGTATTTGGAATCATTTTAATGTGACGAAAACTAAGATTATGGCTAAATTGTGCTAATATTCCTAATCCACCCGTATTGTAAATATTGATATGATCCAGTAAAATTTCATTCGAGTCTACGATAAATATTCCTGCGTGAATTCGTTCATTGTGGCGCAATACTAGAAGGTTACCTACCTTTGGTATTGTTTGAAACTCGCCATGGCATCGTACAAGACCGTTATCTAATCGCTCCTGCCATGTTTTTGGAAAGGTATCTCCGCTTCGATATGCTACTTTTCCTGTTTTACAATCAAACTCCGTAATACTCCAATCCCATAGCTTTGACTCCCAGTTCTCTCCAATGAAAATCAATTCCTTATGCTCCACCTTATGTGGAAATAAATTATTATCAATTGCAATATCTACATAATTTTCATTTGATTGAAGTACTACTCCTTCTGCTGTTAGAGGTATTTCCCAGTCAATCTTTAAATTTTTAATTTCAATATTGGTGCAGGTATCTATTGTAATTGGCATCATCTGCCCATGAAAAATAAACTCCGAATGATTGGCCTCTAAAATAACATGATTCATGTTTTGCAATAATAATGCTAGTTTTCTTGGATTTTCAATCGTTGTATTCGATAAATAATACTCCTTCTTGATTGCATTTTGACTCCAAAAATGATAACATCCGGATTCTAATATAAACATAGTATCATTTGGATTTGAATCAAACATCTTTAGGAAGTGGGCGGTGAAATCGATAGAAACATTTGCTTCTATCCCCCAATCTTTTGCGTATACTGTTTTCATCTATATTCTCCTTTAATACTTTAAATTCAATTAAATGAAATACTGTTGTAAAACAATTAAATTTTAGGAAAGTTGCTAGAAACCGCGTTGAAATAAGGCAATAATGGTGTTTATGCCAAAACAAGAAGGGAACAGTTGCTGTCATAGGAAATGCAATAACAATATGTAATTTCGATTTTGATTAAATACTATTTTATTTGGTATATATTGTCAAGCATTTCTCTTTATTGTAAATTCATAATTGTCAATCACCCGTTGTGTTTTTTAGATCTGCAGGAACATCATATTCTTTATATTTTTCTCTGAAATCCGGTTTTATCACTAGTTTTACTGTTTTCTTAACTTAGATCTCCTGCAGGACTACCTCCGGCTCAACATATGGAATATTCAGACTATCGGCGACAGACGTTATATTCTTCGGGTGAGGTATATTATTTCATTAGTTTTTCAACAATCTCTTTAATATTAGTCAAAGTACAAAGGCCTTGGGTGGTAGCGACAAGGTAGAGTTGATTCATCTCCGGATTTTCTTTTGCGTGGTTCCAAGTACACATCAAGAAATATTCATTGTAATTTTGGTATACACTTCTATACAAAAAAGCTCTCCATGGATGTACAGCTATTTGTACATCCACGGAGAGTGCTAGAGGCCCCAACATCTACTGCTATATAATATCTTTGCTTCATTCAACTCCTATACTACTACTCCCTTTTGTAGCATAATATTAGCATATAATGCAGCTTCACTAGTCGCTATAATGGCATATGAAGTTTTTGCTTCTTCATAAAAGGCAAATCGCTCAATATTTTCTACTGCCTGCACGCCACGCTGATCATGCTTTGCAACAATTTCTTTATAAGTATCCCAGATAGGAGTTTCTACTGTATCTCCTGGAACCTTTTCCATAAGACGAACCGGATGATCAACATAGGTATCTAATGGGAACACTTGTAAGATAGCTTCTAAAATCTCTGGTACTCCATGTCCGTCCATTCGAATAACAATTGCATTCTTCCCCATTGTCTCTGAAGGAAAATTGCCATCTGCAATTACAATACGATCGCTGTGTCCCATCTCACAAAGTACTTTCAATAACTCTGGAGAAAGGATACTCGGTATTCCTTTTAACATAATTTATGTTTGGTGAATGGTGTCAGATATCACACACTCCCCACCAAATCTCCTTCCTTTTATTTTCTTCTATTATGGTTAGGGTGTCTAAAGCCACTTGGTAAACTTTGCTTCGATAATTTGCATATATAATGGCCTATGATTTCATTATATATTTGAAACACAAGAATTACTTGTATTATAATAGCAAATAGTATAACGATATTCACTTTCTAATTATAGTGAATAATCTCTATCTGTGGATATAATTTATCAAAGTCATCCTTGAGAAAGAAGCCAGTTTCCATCCGTAGGGCATTGGCTGCTGAAATTGCACTCGCGTATCTCAGTATATCCTCCAAAGCCATTCCTTGCTCTAATCCGATTGCAAAACCCGCAATCATAGAATCTCCACAACCGACGGTATTCACCGCAGTAATAGGAGGAACCTTGGCTTGTAATATTTCTTTCTCTGTGACAACTAAGGAACCGTCCTTACCCAAAGAAACAACTACAATTTCAATTCCTGACTTTTGGATTTCTTTTGCAAACTCAATCAGTTCCTTTTGATCACTAATTTTTCTTCCAGCTAACATCTGTATTTCATCCAGATTAGGTTTTATTAAAGTGGGATTTTCATGAATAGAGTCCCGCATCAGACTTCCACTCGTATCTAACAGAACTTTCTTTCCTAATCTCTTAGCAGAGCTAATTAGCTTACCATAGAATGAACTTTCTACACCTTTGGGTACACTACCCGATATTGTAACAACACTACATTGTTCGATTAATTCTATGTACTTTGCTAGAAAATCTTCTTGATTCTGCTCCGATATATACGCTCCAGGTTCAAGAAACTCTGTCTGAATTCCACTGCTACAGTCATATATATTAATGCAAGATCTGCTTTCTCCTGATGTTCTGATAAAATCAGCTTTAATCTTCATTCCAGCTAATTCTTCCATAATATAGTCACCGGCATGACCTCCTAAAAAACCTGTCGCTAGTACATCTGCTCCGGCTAAAGCTAACACTCGTGATACATTAAGTCCTTTTCCACCTGCAGAATAGGAACATTGCTTTACACGATTTACTTCTCCCATTTGATAGCTATCTACCACGTACCTTTTATCAATTGCAGCATTCAGAGTTACTGTTACTATCATCTCTTTCTCCCCTCGTTGCATATTGATCTACTTACTGCACAATTACACCATCTAGATCCCATAGGTCTTCCCAACTCTTAGCACCTTCCCATAGGAATACTTGCCCTTTAATCAAACGACAATTTCTATCTACTCCTTTTAGAATTTCCATTTCCTCCTTAGTTAATGGGTCTTCCGTTACACAGCGCAAGTTACTCGTGTACTCCATTTCATGTATGGAGAACGGAATTGGTGTTTGACCCCTTTGAACCGCCCATTTTATGCATATTACTGCCGGGTGAACGTTATGTGCCTTTGCAATCTCCACAAGCTCCGGTACTTGTATATCTGCAACATCCGTATCCGTTTTATCACGGTCCGGTCTAGTAGGAGAACCAATTGGACAAAAACCAATTGGCTGTATGTCATGAGAAATACAATAATCAAATAACTCTGGCTGCTGGAAACAAGGATGTAATTCCATCTCAAGTGCAACCGGTTTAATTCTACATAAGGGTAATACTGCTTCTAACTTAGCAATTGTCATATTAGACATACCGATATTCTTCACTAGCCCCATATCTACAAGTCGCTCACATTGACGCCAAGTATCCATAAATGCATCTACTTGAAATGGTTTGGAATTAGGATTTCTAGAATCCCCATCACAACCCGGAGCATGATAATTTGCAAATGGCCAATGTACAAAGAATAAATCTATGTAATCTAATTGTAAGTCCCTTAAGCTCTTTGCACAGGATAACAATACATCTCCCTTTCCGTGCATGTCATTCCAAACCTTTGTTGTAATAAATAATTCTTCTCTTGTTACATATTTCTTCTCCATAGCCTCTTGAAATACTCTACC
Organism: Bacillota bacterium; assembly: GCA_023389295.1. Lineage (GTDB taxonomy): Bacteria > Bacillota > Clostridia > Lachnospirales > Lachnospiraceae > Mobilitalea. The sequence continues at coordinate 1,171 of JAEWEO010000315.1, read as the reverse complement.
AATTTGATCCTCATTCTGGTAACAAGCAGCACAATCAAATAAGCGATATCCGACCTGAATTGCACCTAATACTGCTGCCGAAACCTGCTCCGGTGTAAAACGATCTGAGCCAAAGGTTCCCATACCGATCGCCGGCATAGTATCACCATTATAAAATGTTCTTTGTGGAACTAATTTTGGATTAATAAATGTTGTCATATAATTTACACTCCTTTATTCTCTTCGTTATTTATTAATAAAATCTTACCTTTTACTTCACTTGGATTCTTATATAATTTAAATGCTTGATCTACTTCACTCATGGGGAATTTCTTAAATATAAATCCAGGATCAAATTTAAGCTGGCCTGTCGCAAAATAATGTGCTGTTAATTCCCACTCTTTTCCCGGAAATGGTGCTGAGTACGACATCCAAGAGCCCGTTAATTTGAATTCCTTTCGATTTATGTTTTCCCACATCTTTGGTGTAAATTCAAGATTCTTCGTTGGTGTACCAATAAAACAAACATGTGCTTTATTGGAAGCAAGTTCAAATGCCATATGCATCGTAGCTATGTTACCAGCTGTTTCATATACAAATCTATAACCCGTACCGCCCGTAAGTTTCATGGCCTTTTCCATAAAGTCATGCTCAAGTGTGTTAATCGTTTCATCTGCGCCAAGTCGTTTTGCAAGAGCAAGTCGCTCCTCACTTATATCAAATACAACTACCTTCTTAGACCCAAAGATTTTGGCCCATTGCATCGTAAATATGCCTATAGTGCCACCACCTAAGATTGCTACATACTCTCCACCTTCGTAATCATTTTGCAACAACCCATGAAGAGCTACCGTAGATGGTTCAAACATTGCACCTTGCTCATAAGAGATGGAATCGTCAAATTTCACAACGTTATGCTCCGGCATTACTACATATTCTGCAAAGCTTCCCTGCTCTCTTGAACCAATGAAACTATAGTTCTTGCATAAGGAGTAGTTTCCATTTTCACAGTCAACACATTTCATACATGGTAGTAAGGGTGCCCCTGAAACACGATCACCTATCTTAACTGATGTTACTCCGTCTCCTACCTCTACAATATCTCCTGCAAATTCATGTCCTAATACAACAGGATAAAAATGTGCTCCATTATGTAATACTCTTGGTACATCAGAACCACATATTCCTGTCG
>JAEWEO010000309.1 GCA_023389295.1 Bacillota bacterium | reverse complement strand
AGAGTATTTACCGTAAATATCATTTCCATATGTTCACAATGCCACTTAATACCCTGGGTTATTTCCTCTTTTGAGGCGCCTTTTTGCTGCATCAAAAGTGCATAATAAGCAACTAAACCAAAGCCGGTTGATGCACATTTTGAGTCGATGATAGTTAGATCAAAACTGGGATATTCTTCTAAAAGTTCGTTTTTTGCAATATTTGCTGCATTGTATGTACCTGCAATTCCTGTGGAAAAGCAGATGTAGATAACCTCATCCCCTTGCTCAGCATAGGGTTTAAAATTATCATAGAACATTTGTGCATTAATATGATAGGTTTTGATATCTTTACCACTTCTTAAAATATCGTAAAATTCCTCCGGAAAAATTGTCTTTCCATCAAAATAATCTTTCTCATCAATAACTACCGGGGTTGGAATTACATGTAAGTGAAACTCATCAATCACCCACTTTGGTGTATCGGATGCAGAATCCGTAATTATCCTTAGTGCCATACCTTTTCCTCCTATTGGCTCGTCGAAGATCTTTAGCCCTTTTAATATTACTTGATCCTCATAGTCTCTGGCAAATGCAATTTATCTTTCAATCAAATCAAGTTCTTTCAGCCATATATCACCGGATGCATCACTTGGCATACGCCAATCACCTCTTGGAGATAAAGAAACTGAGCCAACTTTAATGCCGTCTGGCATACAGGAACGTTTAAATTGCTGTGTAAAAAATCGTTTATAAAAAGTTCTCATATCCTTTAATATACTTTGCTTATCAATATTTTCGAGATTTTCACCTTTTCTAATAGCCTGTAACTCCAATGAATTGACATATAAATCATAAATCTTTTTGGGTCCAAATCCATATCTTAACATGTAATATAAAACAAAATCATGTACAGCATAGGAACCAATAGCATCCTCGGTTTTTTGAGCAATCGTTCCATCTGGATTTGGAGGTAATAGCTCAGGGCTTATTGGAGTATCACAGATATCAAAAAGCGTTTCTTTAATATCATCCGTCTGTTTTTTTGCATAGGATTTCACTATACTCCTTACTAACGTCTTAGGAATTGAAGCATTTACCCCATACATACTCATTTGGTCTCCATTATAGGTACACCATCCAAGTGCCAGTTCTGATAAATCTCCTGTACCGACAACGATTCCGTTATATTTATTTGCCATATCCATCAGAATCTGAGTTCGCTCTCTTGCCTGTACATTCTCGTAAGTAATGTCATGAACATTTATGTCATGCTGTATATCCTTATAATGTTGAATACAGGCATCTCTAATTGGTATCTCTAATAATGTAACCTTTAATGCTTCCATTAACTTCTTTGAATTTTCCAAGGTTCTCGTAGTTGTCCCAAAACCAGGCATTGTAATTCCTATGATACCTTTCATATCATAATTATTTAATTTAAAAGCCTCAACCGTTACCATTAATGCAAGTGTAGAATCAAGGCCACCCGATATGCCAATAACAGCTTTGCTACAATGAATTTTCTTAAGTCTTTGAGCCAGCCCTGTTATTTGAATATTCATAATCTCCTCAGAACGGATGTCAATATTATGCGGAACAAATGGTAGAATAGATAATTCTTTATTTGATTTGAATTTTTTAGATTTTACATCAAATGTTTTTGTATTGATACATTTATATTCTTTCTTATCTTGTATCATCATGTAGGAACTATTCGTTGTTCTATCATTGATACATTTTTCAATATCAATCTCACCATAGGTTATCTCTTTATTTTCAAAAAACAACGATTCGGAGTTTATATATCCATTCTCAGCTATAATACAATGCCCTGAAAACGCATTATCTGTTGTAGACTCATCTGAAGTTGCTGATGCATATATATAACCACACATACACGTAGCTGAATGCATCCTCACCAAATCTTTTCGGTAATCAGATTTACCAATCGTCTCATTGCTTGCTGAAAGATTTACAATGATGTTCGCACCATGTAAGCAATGGTATGATGACATAGGTATCGGTCCCCATAAGTCTTCACAGATTTCCGTACCGATAACCGCTCCTGAAACTTCATCTACAATAAGTAAATTTGGTGTAAAAGAATACGTAGCACCTTTAATTGTCATTTCATCGCTTAGTCTATCAAATGAAGGCTTAAAATTTCTTGATTCGTAGAATACGCTGTAGTTGGGGATATAAGTCTTAGGTATTATACCCAGTATTTTACCCTTATGAATCGCTATCGCACAGTTAAACAATTGATTGTCTTTCCTCAACGGCATTCCCACAAACATAATTGGATTAAATTCATTATTGGATTTTTCAACAAACCGAAACAATTCATCCATAGCACTATTTATTAATGTGGTGTGATTAAATAAATCACCGCATGTATAGCCAGTAATACAAAGTTCTGGAAAAACTACGATTCTTGTCTGTCTTTCACCATTACAATTTTTTATATTAACATCATTGATAAGCTCTAACATCCTATCTACATTGTAGCTTGGGTTTCCAATTTCAATTGACATAGGTGTTAAAGTTGCCACTTCAATGATTCCATTATTTATAAAACCACTCATTAATTTCAACTCCTTTTCTCCACGATTGATACAAAAATGTGTTCATCATCTATCTGCAACATATACAAGCGAATATAGAACATTCGCTTGTATATGAACAAACTACGCAGTTTCACTACTACGGATGAAAATAAATTTCATCCGTTAAAATAATCTCTTCGAGATTATTTTAGTTTGTTTACATTATATTTTTCTTATTATAAAAACACAAGAAAAATATGTATTTGGTGGTTTTTCATGTTTTTATGATATGGAGATATCCAAAATTGACAACTTCGCAGACATATTATGTATCGTACAACAAAAAAAGCGGCCAAGGGCCGCTTTTATCATTAGTGTTATACCCAAAATGCCGTTTCTTGTATTTTGACTCCTAGCAAAGCTAGGTGGGTAACCGCACATAAGCTTCTGCCTTCCGCTGCAAACGGCGGCTTGACATCCACTTAAGAATGTAGGAATCCCGTATTACATCATGTAGGTTCAAAATAACAAGAGTGTCGCACATCTCAGGAATTTCCTTGACTTTATTATAATCTATTATCTTCTATTTTTCAAGGTTTTTATCTTTTTTTTGATTGGAAAGTACAAGCTGGGGTAGAATATTATTCCTGCCTCTATGCTTGGGACCCATAGGTTGGAAATGTAAATATAAATTCTGATCCAATTCCAGGGGTTGAATCCACTTCAATGCTTCCGTTATGCTTGATCGCTATTTGCTTTGCTATAGCAAGACCAAGACCGGTTCCACTCGCATTATGGCGAAGATTTGATTTATAAAATTTTTCAAATATATTATCAAGGTCTGAAGGTTCAATTCCGACTCCTTCATCTTTGATTGATACTTTTATTTTGTCCGACTCTGATAATAATATGTGTACATTTTTATTTTCTTCAGAAAACTTTATAGCATTGTCAAGTATTACCATAAACATTTGCCGTAAACGATCGTAATCACCTAGTATCATTGAAGTCGGGTGTTCTTTGATAACCTCAATTGATATATTTTTCTTCTCAGCTATCGTACCTGCACTACGAATGATATCATCAAATACCTGCTGTAGATTGACCGGTTCCTTTTCAATCGCAAAGTCTGGATTTTGCATTTTTGATAATGTAAGTAAATCTCCAACCAAGCGCTCCATAGATTTACATTCTGATAGCATTCGTTCATAATATTGGTTCACCTTTTGTTCATCCTTAACTACACCATCCGATAAGGTTTCGGTATATGCCCGAATGACTGTGATTGGGGTTCTTAGCTCATGGGAAACATTTGCAAAAAAGTCCACTCTCATCTGATCCAGATTCTTACGCTCAATATCATTTTCTAATAGTTTGTCCGATAGAATATCAACTGTCTTGGCAAGATCTCCAATCTCATCGTCCCTGACGATTGCCGTCTTACTTTGATAATTACCTGCTGCCAACTCTAATGCCGTTACACGTATTCTTGAAATTGGCAAAGACAATTCCGTTGCGAATATGATAATAATGACAAAAGAAATTCCAAGCGCTGCCACACTACTCATTACAATCAAAGACAAGCTGCTAGTTACAATTTCCGGTTGATCTTCAATAATTTGCTTTACAAGTACAGCACCAACAACTTCTGATTTATCAACACCAATGATTGGGTAGCCTATAGTAATTGTCTGTTTCTCATACATTTCATCGTACTTTTCTCTAAGCATCATAGTCCCATCGAAAGCACTTTTCAGAATATCCACATCACCTTTCAGTAAAGGGTCAGCTTCAAAATCAGTATAAGTAGATATCTCCATTTTAGTACTCATGGGATTGTTTGCATTGGGATTTGAAACTATAAAAATATCCCATTGATTTGCTTTCATAATGAAATCAATATTAGACAAATAATAATCCGCTTTGCCGCTTAAAATATATTCCGTTGTCATATTACTAACTATTTTTGCTTGTTCCTTCAGCTGTTCTTTCCTGTTTGTTGTGGTCATATCGGTATATAGCTTCATAAAAATAAGGCATATTAATACCGCCGTAACTAATAGCATAATAGCATAATTACGGTATAGTTTAAAAAACAAACGATTATATATTCGAACTTTGCCCTGTTTCACCACTCGAAATCCCTACTTTTCTTCTATTTCAAATTTATAACCCACACCCCATATTGTTTTAATCATCCAGGAGGGATGTTCTACGCTATCAAGTTTCGAGCGAAGGCGTTTAATATGTGAATCGACGGTACGACTATCTCCGAAGTAATCAAATCCCCATAAGCTGTCTAATAAATTATCCCTAGTAAATACTTTGTTGGGGTTAGACGCTAAGGTCCACATAGTTTCTATCTCTTTCTTGGTAAGAGAAATCTTATTCCCACCAATATGTAAGGTATATTCATCAAGATTAATCTCAAGATTACTAATGGAAAGAAGATTTCCAGAGACTGTTTCTTTCTCTGATTTTGTCATTCTTCTCATTACCGCTCTTACTCTTGCCATCACTTCTCTTGGGCTAAATGGTTTTACGATATAATCATCTGCACCAATATCAAGTCCCATTATTTTATCAAAATCTTCTCCTCTAGCAGTAATCAGAATGACCGGTACATTGGATTTGCTTCTTATCTTCCTGCAAACCTCATAACCATCTTCCTTTGGCATCATTACATCCAACAATACCACATCAGGGTTGTACTCTGTAAACATTTTGATTGCTTCTTCTCCGTCTCCCGCTACAACCGGTTCAAAGCCTTCCATTCTGGAGTAAGTAGATAAAATGTCCGTAATATCACGATTATCATCAGCGATTAATATATGCTGCATCCTCAAATCTCCCTTCATACTTCTTTTCCCGTTTATCTTTTGCGCGTATAACTAGAACCAAATCAATCTTCTACATTATATATGAAAAGTAAGCGTGAAAACAAGTAGTAAAACTTATCAATAGCAAAATGTAAGAAAAATGTCAGAATTATGACTTCCTATATTATATACTTTACGTTTCCTCCCTTCAAAAAATTGCAGTGCATTCTGGGTATAAAATAGTTGATCTTGGATAAAATAGGTTATGAAAATGGAATATATTAAGAATTTATTATATAAAATTTTACATTATGACACTTTTCTGACAAAAACAAGTGTTATTCTATAGGAGATAGATAGGATGTGACAAGGGATTTCCAGAACTCGGAGGAATAGCCATGAAAAGAAAATTATTGTGTAAATGCTTTATATCCTTTGGCTTACTTCTCTTACTAACTTTCGTGTTTCCGTATCATTATTTAAATCCGAATACGGCACAGGCGGCTAGTATTGATACAGAGAAGAATGACGGATATCGTTTAAATTTAAAAAGCATTACATTAGTAAAAGGCAAATCATTTACATTGAAAGTGTACAACACTAACGAGAATGCAAAAATAGTCTTTAAATCCGACGATCAGGAAATTGCTTCTGTAAGTTCTGACGGCACCATAACTGCAAATAAGGTTGGTTCCACCGTCGTAACAGCTACCATCAAAGATGGAGCCTCTATAACTAATTTAACCTGCGATGTTACTGTAGGTTTACCGGCTTTTAGCGTTAAGTTAACCAGATCAAGAATTGTACTTGGACTTGATAAAACTGATTTCCTTACTGTTATTTTAAAACCGAGTAATACAGTAGAAGCTGCGAGATTTTCCAGCAATGATCCCACCATTGCCTATGTTAGCACCGGTGGTCGCGTTACTGCAAAGAAAGTAGGTCTTACCTATTTATTTGCTGAAATTGACGCTTCCAATGTTGATGGAACTCGTAAAAATTCCCGTTGTACCGTAATTGTAACCAGCAAAGATGATGCTCCTCTAGTGGAAGCTTACTTTAAAGATCATCCTGAGTTGGATTATATTCCGGAAGACGACTTAGTGAAAGCGCTTGATGATTTCTTTAATGGGAAATACTCTGCGTCTTCTCAGACATCAGTGGTAAATAGTCTGGATAGTTTCTTAGATGAAAAATTTAATCTTGCAAAACTGCGTAGTACAAGAGAAGCAGATCTTGCAAAGAATTAAATTGTTTAGGAGTAATTTCTGGTAACTAAGATTAAAAGTGATGACAAACACAACGCATAAGACAAATGTATAAGTATACAGACATAAATATTGGAGTTTTTGCAAAATAGCCGGTTAAGCTAGAAGCAAAAGCTCCCTTTTAATATATAAACATTTTAATAACGAAGCAAATAGTATATAATAAAGTTATTACTAAGAAAGAGAGGTAGTTGAATTGAATTTTAAATTTGCACATAACAATTATAATGTATTTGATCTAGATCGATCTCTGAAATTCTACGAGGAAGCTCTAGGATTAAAAGAAACCAGACGCATTACTCCAGAATCCGGTGATTTTATCATTGTGTACTTAGGCGATGGGATTACAAATCATCTGTTAGAGTTAACCTGGCTCAGAGATTGGGATCGCCCATATAATTTAGGAGATAATGAGTTTCATCTCGCTTTTGAAACAGAAGATTTTGAGGCAGCCTATCAAAAACATAAAGAAATGAATTGTATTTGCTTTGAAAACCCAGCTATGGGTATTTATTTCATTAGTGATCCCGATGGCTACTGGTTGGAAGTAGTCCCTGCCAAAAAGTAATTTTATCACAATGGTAATTTATTAATAGTAATTATAATTCATAACTATCAGCTTCGCAGACATTTTATGAATCGTGTATGAAGAAATGACCACATACCTATCCAAATGGATAGGTATGTGGTCATTTCAAACCTTACTTTATATCTTAGCAACATCAACTAGCGTAATTTCCTCATTGGAGTTTTCCATACTGGTCAGTAGTGCTGCCGCTGTATCTAGGGAAGTAAAGCAAGTAACTCCTGTCTCAATGGCATTACGTCTGATCAAAAATCCATCTCTTGCTTTATCTCTTCCATGAGTAGGAGTATTGATCACCATATCAATCTCATGGCTCATTATGAAATCAAGTATGTTGGGGTGATCCTGATCAATCTTACGGATTTTTGTTGCAGGTACACCATGAGCGTCCAAAACTACTGCTGTTCCTTCAGTTGCAAGGATCTCATATCCAAGAGCTATTAATCTTCTACCTAATTCAACCGCTTCTTCTTTATCAGAATTCTTTACAGTCATAATTACTTTCTTATACTTTGGAAGATTAATGCCTGCTCCAAGAAATGCTTTATATAAAGCTTCATGATAGGTTTTGGCTATTCCAAGGCATTCCCCGGTGGATTTCATCTCTGGCCCAAGACTGGTCTCAGCACCACGAAGCTTTTCAAAGGAGAATACCGGCATCTTAATGGCAATATAATCAGATTCCGGCCACAAACCCGGAGTATACCCAAGGGACTTAATCGTCTCCCCAAGAATTACCTTCGTCGCAATGTCGACAATTGGTAACGATGTAACCTTACTGATATAGGGTACTGTTCGGCTGGAGCGAGGATTTACTTCTATAACATAAACTTGATCTCCATATACAATAAATTGTATATTTATTAATCCTATAACATGTAGAGAGTTGGCTAGCTTCTTTGTATAATCTACGATAGCTTCCTTTACTTTTTTACTGATATTTTGCGTAGGATAGACAGAAATACTGTCACCGGAGTGAATACCGGCTCTTTCTATGTGTTCCATAATTCCCGGTATTAAAATATCCTCCCCATCACAGACTGCATCCACTTCTACCTCTTTACCCATCAAGTATTTATCTATCAGAATGGGATGTTCCTGAACTGTTTGATTGATGATATCCATAAATTCTTTGATATCTTGATCACAAATTGCTATTTGCATTCCCTGACCACCGAGTACATAGGAGGGACGTACTAATACAGGATACCCAAGTTCATTGGCTGTCTCTATCGCCTGCTCTGTTGTAAATACAGTCTTACCAGCCGGTCTTGGAATACCACATTTTTCAAGGATTTGGTCAAATAATTCTCTATCCTCTGCTGCATCAACATCAGCTGCTGAGGTTCCAAGAATGGGAACACCCATCTTTAAAAGAGCTTCCGTTAATTTAATTGCAGTCTGACCTCCAAACTGCACGACTGCACCATCCGGCTTTTCCAAATCTACAATGTTTTCAACATCCTCCGGTGTTAGAGGTTCAAAGTATAATTTGTCAGCAATGTCAAAGTCTGTACTTACTGTTTCCGGATTATTATTAACAATAATCGTCTCACAGCCACACTCTGATAGAGCCCATACACTATGCACAGAGCAATAGTCAAACTCAATACCCTGGCCTATGCGGATAGGGCCGGATCCCAGTACCATAATCTTCTTTCTTCCTGTCGTCTCCTCCACTTCATTGATACTTCCGAAGGTTGAATAGTAATAGGGTGTAGCCGCATCAAATTCTGCTGCACAAGTATCTACCATCTTATAAGCCGCAACAATACCATACTGTTTTCTTAACTTTTTGATTTCTTCAGCATTTTTTTTCGTAAGCTCTGCAATTACTCGGTCCGGATATCCGTACTTTTTCGCCTTCATTAAGAGTTCCTGTGTTAGAGGCTTTGTTTCCATTTCCTTCTCTAGTTCAACCAACCTTGCTATTTTATCAAGAAACCAAAGGTCAATCTTTGTAATCGAATGAATATCGTCCATTGAAATTCCTTTACGAATTGCTTCTGCTATTACAAACAGTCTTCTGTCATCTACCTTATATAGTTCCTGTGTAATCTCTTCAATCTTCATGGTATGATATGTGCCAACTCTTAGGCTATCAATATTTTGTTCCAAGGATCGTATTGCCTTCATTAAGGCTGCCTCGAAATTAGTACTAATTGCCATTACCTCTCCGGTTGCTTTCATCTGTGTTGTAAGTTGTCTTTTTGCTGTAACAAATTTATCAAAAGGCCATTTTGGTATTTTAACAACTACATAATCTAGTGTTGGCTCAAAGCTTGCGTAGGTTTTCTTGGTTACAGCATTTTGTATCTCATCAAGATGATAGCCAAGGGCAATCTTTGCTGCAACCTTGGCAATGGGATATCCTGTTGCCTTTGAAGCCAATGCTGAGGAACGACTAACTCTAGGATTTACTTCAATTACACAGTATTCAAAGGTATCGGGATGAAGAGCATATTGAACATTACACCCTCCCGTAATACCAAGTTCGGTAATAATATTTAAGGATGCACTACGTAACATCTGATATTCTTTATCTCCAAGAGTCTGGGAAGGCGCTACAACGATGCTGTCGCCGGTATGAACGCCAACCGGGTCAATATTTTCCATATTACAGACTGTTATACAATTGCCTGCACTATCTCGCATTACTTCGTATTCAATTTCCTTCCATCCAGCAATGGAGCGTTCTATCAAACACTGTCCCACACGACTTAAGCGAAGACCATTTGAACAGATATCCTCTAATTCTTCTTGTGTGGCTGCAATACCACCTCCGCTTCCTCCCATTGTATATGCAGGACGTACTACTACAGGGTACCCGTTCTTATCCGCAAATGAGATTGCAGCCTTAACAGAGGTAACTACTTCACTAGGCGCACAGGGCTCGTTTATCTTCTCCATTGTCCTTTTAAATTCCAAACGATCTTCTGCTTTTTTTATTGTTTCTGAGGTAGTTCCAATTAACTTAACATCATTTTCGTAAAGAAAGCCCGATTCCTCCAGCTCCATAGCAATATTAAGAGCTGCTTGACCTCCAAGAGTAGGAAGTACACTATCGGGTTTTTCCTTTAATATTATTTGCTTTACAAATTCAACGGTCAAAGGTTCAATATAAACTATATCTGCAATTTCTTTATCCGTCATAATAGTAGCCGGATTGGAATTTACTAGTACAACACATACGCCCTCTTCTTTTAGTGATCTACAGGCCTGTGTTCCAGCATAATCAAACTCTGCTGCCTGACCAATGATAATTGGACCAGATCCAATAACTAATACTTTTTTGATTGCTTCGTTTCTTGGCATTATTTTTGTACCTCCATCATCTGAATAAATTCATCAAAGAGAAATTCACTATCCATGGGACCGGCACAGGCCTCAGGATGAAATTGTACAGAAAACACATTTTTTCCAAGATAATGGAGACCTTCCAAGGTTTTATCATTTACATTAATAAAACTAACCTCAGCTACCTCCGGTTTAATGCTTTCTTCTTTCACCACATAACCGTGATTTTGTGTTGAGATGTACACCCTTCCTGTGTTTAAATCCTTTACCGGGTGGTTGGCACCACGATGTCCATACTTCATTTTTTCAGTATCTCCCCCATTAGCAAGCGCCAATAACTGGTGTCCAAGACAGATCGCAAATATTGGGGTATTACTATCAAAGAGTTTTTTTACCTCCATAATAATATCATCACATTCCTTTGGATCTCCAGGTCCATTCGATAACATAATACCATCGGGTGAATGCTTTAGTACTTCCTCTGCTTTTGTAAAGGCTGGATATATGGTTACTTCACAGCCTCTCTTTGCTAATGATCTAGCAATGTTAGACTTCATACCATAATCCATTAATGCCACTTTATATTTTTTCTCATTTATCGGCTTTAATAGCTCGATTTCTTTTCTCGTTGTTTTCTCGACTACTTTAGCCACTTTATATAGTTGAATTCTACTTAGCACATCTTCTAGATTATAATTCTCATTTGTTGTTATCATCCCGTTCATAGTACCTTTATTTCTTAGTATCTTTACCAAGGCTCTGGTATCTATATCTGCTATACCAGGGATAGAGTTTCTTACCAAAAAGCTTTGGAGGTCTTCTTGATTTCGAAAGTTACTTGGTACCCTTGAAAATTCTCTTACGATAAATCCGTCAACCCATGGTATATGAGATTCCATATCATCGTAGCAAACTCCATAGTTTCCAATCAAAGGATAGGTCATTACCACACTTTGACCTGCATAAGAGGGGTCTGTCAGTACTTCCAAGTATCCGGTCATACCGGTATTAAATACAATCTCACTAATGATTTCCCTCTGTGCTCCGATACTCTCTCCTGAAAAGACATTACCATCTTCAAGAATTAAGAATGCTTTCATTTAATCCTCCATTCTGCCGTTTCAACGGCTTGTGACTAAAATTTTGCAAAAAAAAAGAATACAAACCCATACTGGGGACATACTCCATTGCATATCTACCAATTTTAAATTTATTATTATAAATATTCCATGCATAAATATTCATTTTTTCTATGCATTTTTATGATTTTATCACATTCATTTTCAATTTGCAAGTATTATTTTAGATTTTTTTTGTAACATTTCTTCTATCTAATATCCAAATTATTTTTCCCAAAACACTTGAAACCTAAACATCCATTCACATTTTTCTTAAGCGAACATAATTTATTATGATAGTAAAAATAATGAGGTAAATATCTATGAATCAGCCCATATCCTCCAATAAGAATAATGTTTCTGATCGGCGGATTAGAGTTTATCCCACACAAATGGAAACACAGTCCCTGGGTCGCCTAAGAGTTCGCTGCACTTCTCCCGGCGAAATTCCGATAGAGAATGCAACAATATCCATCGCTCTACCAAGCAATCCAAGCGTCACTATTGAACAGATCACAACAGATGCCTCAGGTTTATCACAAGTGATCGAACTGAATGCTCCTCCCATTGATTATAGCTTAGCACCTTCTGATATTCAGCCTTATTCAGAGTATAATCTTCTAGTATCTGCACCCGGTCATGAAAGCGCTTATTTCTCCGATGTTCAAATTTTGGCTGATGTAACAGCGGAACAAAACGCATCTTTGGCTCTTCTGCCGGAAGGGATGCCTAATGAGGGCGAGAATTTTGCCATTGAACCACATACCCTATACTATGAATATCCTCCTAAAATACCGGAAGATGAGATTAAACCAACCCGTGAAACCGGGGAAATAGTTTTACCAAATGTCGTCGTTCCGGAATATGTTATTGTACATGATGGTCCTCCAGATGATTCCGGAGCTACGAATCATTATGTAAGATTTCGCGACTATATTAAAAATGTAGCCTGTAGTGAAATTTATGCTACCTGGCCGGAAGCTACCATTTACGCAAATGTACTTGCTATCCTCTCCTTTACACTCAATCGTGTGTATACGGAATGGTATCGCAATAAGGGCTATAATTTTACCATTACTTCCTCAACTGCTTACGACCACAAATGGATTAACGGAAGAAATATCTTTAGTAACATTGGCGTACTCGTTGATTCTGTTTTTGTAAATTATCTTTCCAGACCAAATGTAAAACAACCAATACTTACACAGTACTGTGACGGCAATCGTGTGTCCTGTCCCGGTTGGATGACCCAATGGGGTTCTAAGGATCTTGGCGATCAAGGATATTCTGCAATTGAAATACTTCGTTACTTTTATGGTGACTCCATTTATATCAATACAGCAACGGAAGTATCCGGTGTACCTATGTCATGGCAAGGTGTCGATCTAACCACAGGCTCTAGCGGCAGTAGTGTAAGAACTATTCAAGAACAGTTAAACCGTATTGGGCAGGTTTATAGCGCTATTCCGGCTGTTGCCGTTGATGGAATCTATGGTCCTAGGACAGTCGAGGCAGTAAAAGCCTTCCAGAGAATATTTAGTCTTCCGGTAACCGGTATCGTTAATTTAGCTACCTGGTATAAAATTTCCCAAATCTACGTAGGCGTAACGAGAATAGGTCAGTAGTAATCACAACTTTATTAAAGAGTCATACTTTATTAGTGAATATATTATGAGGTAATCCGTTATGTATTATACGAATATTTCTAAGATAAATGACTACGCTGATAAACGAATACGTGTTTATCCTACTCAAATGAGTACCCAATCAACCGGGCGGCTTAAGGTTCGACTTACAACGAGGCAGTTAGATCCCGTGGAAAATGCTACCGTTACTATCTCAGATGCTTCTACTCCGGGTACTGTATTAGAACAGCTAACTACTGATTCCTCCGGACTGACTGAAGAAGTGGAACTTCCTGCACCTCCTGTTGATTATAGTCAAGAACCGTCCACGAATCAGCCTTACTCTCAATATACGATTCATATATCTGCACCCAATTATGTTCCAATCACTATTCAAAATGCAGAAATTTTTCCTAATGTAACTGCTATCCAGGATTCAACTGCAGAAGCAACAGACCAGGCGGGCTCAGAATTGTATGTGATTCCTCCACATACCTTGTATGGTGATTATCCTCCGAAAATTGCAGAATCAGAGGTAAAAAACACCAGAGAAACCGGTGAAATTGTGTTACCCTCCGTAGTAGTTCCGGAGTATGTTGTTGTTCATGACGGACCACCAACGGATACCTCCGCCCAGAATCATTATGTAAGATTTCGAGATTATATTAAAAATGTAGCCTCCAGTGAGATCTATGCAACCTGGTCCAATGCAACTATAACAGCCAATATACTTGCCATAATATCTTTTACCTTGAATCGTGTTTACACAGAATGGTACCGGAATCAGGGTTTTAACTTTACCTTAACCTCTTCTACTGCATTTGACCACAAGTGGATACCGGGACGTAATATCTATGATAATATTGGATTAGTAGTAGACCAGATCTTTACCAATTATCTATCACGTCCAAATGTAAAGCAACCAATATTGACACAGTATTGCGATGGTAAAAAAGTTCAATGTCCAAATTGGATGACCCAATGGGGATCAAAAGCTCTGGGTGATCAAGGCCGTAGTGCAATCGAAATACTAAGACATTACTATGGAAATTCCATATACATTAATACCGCTTCTCAGGTGTCAGGCGTTCCCTCTTCCTGGCCGGGATCAAATCTAAACATCGGTTCCTCCGGGCAAAATGTAAGGACCATTCAGGAACAGTTAAATAAGATAGCACAAACCTACTCTGCGATACCAAAAGTTGCAGTAAACGGACAGTATAATCAGCAGACAGCAGATACAGTGAAAGCTTTTCAAAAAATTTTTGATCTTCCTCAAACCGGAGTCGTAGATTTAGCAACTTGGTATAAAATCTCCGGAATCTACGTTGCAGTATCAAGAATTGCGGAATAATTGCTAGTAGATGTTTACGAGTTTCTCAATAATTACCAGAAAGAATGATGTGTATTTATGAAAAAAGAGAGTATATAGCCAACCTTGTGAATGATCACAGGGTTTTGGCCATATGCTCTCTTTTTCATATATCTATTCCAAAATGATACTTATTCTTCTATAGCCATTCTCTTAACTTCCACTAGAGCATTCTGCACCGCTGGAATTAAGAGGAGCGCTACGGTTACGATTGCCTCAGGTACAATGTATGTGGCATTATATCCAACAGAGTATACCACCGGATTCTGCGTTCCTGCATACATATAGAAAAATATGATACCGGTAAGTACATGACATACATATCTTCCAAATACTCCAAGTATGTAACCTTTCATAATTCCATATTTTGATTTTGAAAATATACCGGACAAACCAAGACATCCAAAGGCAATTGGATAATCAAGAAGTAATTGAACCGGATGAACCACATAGGGTTTTAATAGCAGGTCCAAAAGACCATAGGCAATACCGGTCAACACACCCACCTTTGTTCCATACAAATAACCAATCAAACAGAGAAAGAACATACGAAATAATGTAATTGACCCACCAAAGGGTAATTCCACAAGCGTATAGATGGAAGTTACTACAGCTAGCGTCATTGCCACCGCTGAAAACGTCAATTGCTTTGCATTTCTCTTTTTCTTGCCTCTACCGCTGATTGCAAGCATTGCAATAAAAATTAACAAAATCACCACGAAAAGAGCGATATTTCCCGCAGTTGTGGGATAGTAACTTAAATCACCTGAGTCATTTACAGTCACCACCAAGAAATCAAACACCTTTTGAAACATAAAAAAAACCTCCTTTTCATTGCATCGGAGGGGGCCACTTGATTGCTTCCTTCCGCCGGTATTATCCGGATCAAGTAGTAAGGGTCAGTATGTATTATTAATTACAGTTACATACCTCTCAGCCCTGGGCTCCCCTAGCATTAAAATATTTTGCACCCCTAATGATATACACTTTCCCATGGATTGTCAACCAAATCTTACATATTCGGCCGAAGTGATGTATTCACCGGGATACAAAAAGGTTGTATTCTACCTTTGTTGCTCAGTCTTTGACTTGTATTTACATAAATCTTTACTTATAATGGAATGAGAAATGGATGGTGATAATTTGCGTTCTATACATAGGCTGCTTTTGATGTTTTGCATACTACTAATAATAGTCCTCCTGTCGGGTGCATGTACTAAGAAAACCAGGAATGAAACGTCACAAGCTATAAAAGAGATTGAAATTCCAATAACAGAAGATAATATTACTAACCTACAAGAAGATGATACTACTAGTCTACAAGAAGGTGATACTACTAACATACAAGAAGGTGATACTACTAGTCTACAAAAAGGTGATACTACTAATCTACAAGAAGGTGATACAAAGAACGAGGGGAACATCTCAATTGAGGACAATAATACATTGCCTAAAATTATTGCAATTGATGCAGGTCATCAAAGCAAAGG
>JAEWEO010000262.1 GCA_023389295.1 Bacillota bacterium | reverse complement strand
TTCAAAGCTTCCCGTCTGCTCCATGTCCGTATGAACGGCACAAGCTGTAAAATCCTCTGCATTAATGTTTTCACCTAATCCCTCAACACATACATAGCGAAAACCATGGAAGGTAAAATGGGGATTATATATTTCTTCCCCTCCCTTACAGATATACTCATCCGTAGCCATAGCTCCACGCAGGTTTTCCGTATAGAAATTTCCTTCCTTGTCAAGAACCTCGGCATGCTTTAGAACAATTCTATCCCCCTTCTTACCATGTAATTTCACTTCAACAAAACCTGCCATATTCTGTCCGAAGTCCAATACGATTTCCTTCTTTGGAGTCTTGATCACGCTGATTGGCTTAAATCTTGTCGTAATTCTTACAGGTTCACCTTCCTGTCCAACCAGAAGTTTCTTGTTATAATCATAAACCTTAGTCGGTTTTAAATTGTGATCTTCATAATTTGCGTCAACTATCTCACCATTGTATATTTCGCTATATCGGATAACTCCCGTTCTGCATTGCCAGGAGGTATCGGTTACTAGTACCTCCTGTGTTCCATCCTGATACGATAAATGAATCTGTGCAATCACAGCCACTCTATCCCCATAATTATTTGACTGATTGGTAAATCCGAAAATACCTTTATACCAACCATTTGCAACGGTGACATTTATTTCATTCTGTTCCTGCAATAGTGATGTAATATCATAGGTCTGGTATTGAATACGGTTATGGTAGCTGGTCCAACCCGGTGTAAATAGATCCTCCCCTACTTTTGTACCATTTAACTCCAGTTCATATAACCCAAGTGCAGATGCATAAATTCTGGCACTTTTCACTTCCTTATTTAATCGAAAGGATTTTACAAATACTGGACAGGCTTCGGTATCTTCTAAGGTATGGGTAATCCAATCCCCTTTAAAGTTATCTCCGGTAAATAATCCTGTTTCAAACTCACCTTCTATGTTGTCCGTATCACCATGATTATCCCACACCGCAACGGATACTTTATACCTTGTCATTGCTTTTAAAGGCAATCCGTCGTATCTGATATGGATGGAGGTATCCGTTTCCTTCTTACCCGTATCCCAGACAACATCTTCTTCCTCTCTAACAACGATCTGATATGCCCTTTGCATTGTATTCTGATTATCTGAGATTATCTTCCACGAAAATCTCGGTCTTTTACAGTCCAGCCCCATTGGATTTTGTTTATATTCTATTCTTAGTTTTTCTACTCTCATCTTTGAACTCTCCTTTTAATAAATACATCAAACCCTGTTTCTTATCACTTGACGATATACTGCTTCTTTTATTTAGTGAAATACTTTAATTTGACTGGCCCTAATAATCCATATTCCTGTCTTACTTTCTTACCACCTGTTACAACTAGAGCATTGTTTAATGTGGTCGCTACTTCAATGATAATCTCATTCTCGCCTAGATGGATTTCTTTCGTAATTTCTATTTCCTTGGTTATCTGATTGGGGATAAAGGTTCTTCCATTCACCATTACCTTGAATGTATCACACACATCACCAACCGATAGAACACATCGCTTCCCATCTTCAGTATGGTTATAAACACACCGATATGTACCTATTCCAGATATGTCCTCAAGACCAATTAGGCTGCTCCATGGTTGCAAGTCCACAGGACCATAGTAAATATCGTGATATCTTGTCTGATATGGATTGTCACCGGCTATGTAACTTTTGACGGATAAATCCCATTCCTTAAGAAGTACTTCGCTCCATTTTGAATCCATACCACAATTCGAAGCCTCACCACATTCTGAATTCTCACTACATTCTAAATTCTCACTACATTCTAAATTCTCACTACATTCTGAAGCCTTACTACATTCTGAATCCTTACTACATTCTGAATCCTCATATAGTTCAGAATCATATTCTCCTTCCATTTCTCCTATGGCTACCATCTTCACTTCATTTGGAGCAAGCTTTAGCGTTAATCTCACACCGTCCTTCTTTTTGTCATAAGACTTGATCTCCTGAATGTCTCCATTCCAGCAATCCAGCAAATAGGGCTTTCCCTTCCCTGTTAATATGCATGTTTCACTTATGGAAGTGGTTTTACTCTGATTATAAAGATAATAATAATCCATATCCTCACAGTTTCGATGGATATGAATGATTTCAGAGGTTTGCTCCACCCTTCGATCAGGCATTATTCCATTGGTTTTTAAAGAAGAAATCAAATCCTCTCTAGAAATTATATGAACGGAAGGGAAACCTATTAGGGTCTCATATGCCTTTCTCATCTTCTCCAGATCATCAGACTCTCCATAACTGGAGCAGTATGTTATTTCGCCAATTGTCCATAAGATTGGGAAGCCACGCTTTGCCAGCTTTATCAAATGGTCTAAGTCATTTAAGGATAAGAATGGCTGCTGCAATTCTTTCTTCTCTCGATTCATTTGATAATCAATGAGGATTGCTTTATAAGCCGCACCGTCTTTATCCCAGATCATCTTTCCTTCCTCACAGCTGACCAAATGACTATACCGTGAAAGCAGAAAGGAGGATACAAACTCATAGCTATAACCTGATTTAGAAAGAATATTCTCCTGTTCCATGGAATAATTCACACCATCATATTCCTGTCGATAAATAGCAATATCCACCCTAGGCTTTCCTTGTCTTAGGATCCATTGAAGTCTGGTGATGTATCTGAGCATCATAGGCGCATGCTCCCATATGGGTTGGCGATCTCCCCATTCATTGGAATAGGAAGTTCCCATAAGGCTTAAGCCCGGCCATTTGAAGATAGGTTCCACAGGTCCGATTACGGATTTTGTATTATATGACATACCATGAAGAATAACCTGATTAATTCCTCCTGCCATTGCTTGGTGAATCTGCCACAATAATCCTTGATCTTTCGTCCATTGATGTTCATAGGCTTTCCCTAGTTGGGCACCTAATTCATAGGAGTATACCGCCTTTTTCTCCATATGAACAGCAGCAGATAGCAAAAGATTTGATTCAATATTATCCATAAAACCTAACGACTCAGATTCCGGAATATCAACATGATGAAGACTCGAGGTCATTTCCGTGGGCAGACCATAGACCTGGTAGCGAAGCTTCATATTATGGCTGTTCGCCCACTCTTTTAATAAAGAAATATGGTTTTCATTAATCAGTTCTGTAATTGTCTGGTAGTAATCATTTTGTAATTGTCGATTAACATGGTCCTCCATAAAGCAATACTTGGAAGCTCGGTCCAGATTACGATTCGCTGAATGCTGATATAATCCCTCAATAAATAAGCACATCAAATAAGGAACTAAATCATAACCTCTCTTTTGTTGAAATGCCTTTAAAAACTGAGGTGTCCAAAGTATAACAGGTAAAGGCTTCGCATCATACATACCTCCAAGCATGGTTGCATTTACTTCAAGCGAATCACAGAATAGGTCTCCTGCATTTTTTTCATATAGAATGCGAAGTTCTTCTTCACCCATTAAGACATCTTCCCAATACGATATTACAGCCTGTGTAGCTTCCCTGCTTAGATGATCAATAACCGGTGTTCCTGAAGAATCATTTCGTTGTCCCGTTCTCTGCGAATAATATACAAATAAACACCATTCATCCCCGGCTAATTCTTCTTTCCCCATATCTGCCAAAATTTTGGATAGCTTAATATTTGCTCGTTGTTCATCAAATTGTATATGATCAGTTACATTGATACTTGAATTTAATTGAAATACATGGTCATCTACTTTCTTTGCAATAGATGCTGCAACAAAATAGAATGGCTTATCATGACCTAATGTATCTGCTATGGGTAATTCACCTTCGTAATTATCAGCAAACGTAACCGTACCAACATGCAGTCCCCATGAGGCACGCTCATCATTTTCATCGTAGATTGCCGGAGTTGCAACAGGCCACAAAGGTCCTATGGTAAAATCGAGTTGAAACCCTAACTCAATTGATTTTCTTAAAGCGTGTTTCATCCTATTATTCCAATGTTTTGACCCAAAATAATAATCCTTGTATTCCTCCGGCTTAACCTCCTTCGTTGGAATGCCCATAAAATAAAGGATTTCAGCACCTCCAAAACCAGCCTTTGCCATATCCTCAATTTCTTTTTCCAATTCTTCATCTTCTAAAAAGGCTCCCGGAAGCCACCAACGAATTTTAGGCTTTTCATCTAGGTTACAAAGCTTGAATTTGCTTAAATCTATCACTACTTCATACCTCCAGTCATTATCTTTTAGTCAATCTCATTTTTTATATATCTTTTGTCATATCTTTTAATCGTTATCATTTAGTCATTATCTACTCGTCGCTACTTATCTAAATCCTAAGTATACCTTCCATTAAAATGATATTAATACTCAAATAATACCCTGTTTTTATAACCTTGTATTGTAAAATTGTGCTTTATCTTATAAATTTGGACAGAAAAATCCCCAAAGCACTTTTCATTTGCTTTGGGGATTCGTTGTTTAATATAGATGTCCCATCTTATCTTTTTTCGTCTCAAAATATCGTTCATTAAATTTATTTGTATCCATAATCAAAGGAACTCGTTCTACAATCTCAATGCCGTGCCCTTTCAGTCCAATGAGTTTTTTCGGATTGTTGGTCATTAATCTAACTTTTCTTACCTTCAACTCACTTAAGATTTGTGCACCGATACCATAGTCTCTCATATCCGAAGGAAAGCCAAGGGCAAGATTAGCTTCTTCCGTATCCATTCCCTCTTCTTGAAGCTTATAGGCCTTAATCTTATTGATTAATCCGATTCCTCTGCCTTCCTGTCTTAAGTAGAGGAGAATTCCTTTGCCTTCTTTCTCAATATTCATCAGCGCAGCAGCTAACTGTTCACCGCAATCACATTTTAAAGAATGAAATGCATCCCCAGTTAGGCATTCAGAATGGACTCTCACTAGGACTTCATCCGTGGGTTCAATCTCTCCTTTTACTAATGCTACGTGATGTTCTCCGTTAAGCTTATTCACAAAGCCCACCATTTTGAACATACCATATTCCGTCGGAAGGTTTGCCTCCGCCTCTCTTATCACATAGCATTCTCTTTCTCGCTGATAAGCGATTAAGGATTCTATTGTTACAATCTTAATTTTTTCTTTTTCTGCAAAATCTATTAGTTCCTCCAAATTAGCAAGTGAACCGGATTCATTTAATATTTCTGAATAAACTCCGGAGGGATATAGTCCGCTAATAGCAGCAAAATCAGTTGCTGCCTCAGCATTCGCCGCTCTTTTGAGGACTCCACCTCTAACGGATTTCGTAATAAATACGTGCCCGGGAGTCTTAAATTGACTTGTATCCACCTGATCTTCCAACAATTTCTGCATGGTTAAGACTCTCTCTTCTGCCGTAATACCAGCCCCAGCCTCGATATAATTAACGGATAGATCATAGGTGTAGGAAGATGCCTGTTTTCCTGATTGATATAGTCTAGGGAAATCCATGGCTTCCACTTTATCTTCCGGCAGGGAAAGATAGGTAAAACCGGTTCCATGCTTCATCATGAAGTTAATATTCTCTTTGGTTACAACTTCAGAAGCAATATATAAAACTCCTCCTGCTTGTGCCTGTTCATCATCTACAACAATCATCATCGTTCCATTTTTAATATCTTTCTTCACATCTTCTATCTTAGCAAACATATTGATATCCTCCTTTTATTTATCATCTGTATCCTATAAACTTTAAGTATTGAAAACACAATTCATATAGTTTCACATATTTTTATTCATTTAAATATCCTTTTACAATTACATCAGGACCCACGACCTCATAGGATACTCTTTTCAACTCAAGAGCATTTCTCATGAGTTCAATCCCTTGTCCTCCTACGGGTGTTACTGCATGAATACCTCCAATGATTTTGGGGGCTATTGTGGTATACACCTTCTGAACGACTCTACTTTCAAAGGCGGAGGCTAATATGGCACTACCTCCTTCAATGTAGAGAGAATCTATTCCCATATCACCTAGACTCTGTACCACTTGGGAGAAACTAATGTGATTATTTTCTTCCTTTAACTTAATTACTTGCACACCGGTAGCAAGTAGTGCTTCTTCCTTTTCCTTTGGAATCAATTCTGAAACATAAATTAAGGTTTTGGTATTCTCATCTACCTGTAGGATTTTAGCCTCCATCGGAATATTTCCGTATTTTGAAATTACCACTCTGAGAGGATTTGATATAACCACTCCCTCTAATCTGGTAGTAAGTAATGGATTATCTTTTATGACTGTATTCTCGCCA
>JAEWEO010000330.1 GCA_023389295.1 Bacillota bacterium | reverse complement strand
CAGAGGTACAAAGCTATGTAGACAGTCTATTAAGTGCTACTACAACAGGCGTATCAGCAGTTGTTACGTATAATAATAGCACAGGAATGTATGATGTTGCCCTTTCTAAGGGTAGTGTGAGTGACAGTAAAAGTCTTACCATGACAGTAAACGTTGGCACAGATCCAGACATTGCTATACTAGAAGCTGCTAAGATAGCAGCAGAAAACGCAAGCTACAGTAACATGACTCAGGCAACTGCAACGAATGAAGCAGCCATTCAAGCAGCACTACAATCCACCGCTGAAACAGCAGTGAATGACAATCGTGTTACAGTTGCTATAGATAAAGTAAGCTATACAGCACCAGTTGAAGGAACATCAGCAGATCCAGATGGTAGAGATGGTAGCTATACATTTACCATTACGGTATCAAAAGGTTTACAACATACAACAACGATTCAGAAAACCATAACGATTACAGCAAGCGCTTATATGGGTGGTGGTTCATCTATTGGCAATACCCCTAACCCCCCCGTAAATACAGTAGGCACAATTACGAAAGAACAAAAGCAAGATGGTAACGCTCCATCTGTCAGCCTTAATGACAACAGCGATAATTTAAAATCAAAGGTTCTATCTGCTGTAGAACAGTCATTAGTAGCAAGTGGACAAGATGCAAAAGTTATCCTAAAGGTTGAAGATATCAGTAGCTCTGTTAGCGAAGAGGATAAGAAACAAATTAAAAATAAACTGGCTGAGGAAGCACAGGATACTAATAATGTAAGACTTCTCTATATTGACATCTCTTTATTCAAGCAGATTGGAAATGGGCAAGAGACCAGAGTTACACAGACCAATGGCAAGATCAGTATCAGCCTTGAGATTCCAGAGAATATGTGGAATACAATGCAAGGAGTAGATAGAAGTTATTTTGTGATTCGTATTCATAATGGAGTGGCAGAGCGTCTTGAGGGAACCTATGATCCGTCAACTCATGTATTTACCTTTGAAACGGATAAATTCTCTACTTATGCACTAGCGTATGAGGATGTGGATACAACGGCTGGTAATAGTAATGGTAATACAAGCGATAATCTTACGGTATATAATGATTTTAATCATCTTCGTTTGAAAGTGATTGCGACAGAGACTTCACAGAAACTTACCTTTGTTAAGGTATCTGGTGCAGATGGATATTTTATCTATGGAGCAATCTGTGGTAAGCCACAGAAGAAGCTTGCCGATGTCAAGGAAACTGTTACAAACTATACTTTTAAGAATCTGAAATCAAATACCTTTTATAAATATCAGGTAAAAGCCTATAAGATAATCAATGGAGAGAAGGTAATCATAGCTACTTCTAAGGTAGTTCATTCCGTAACTACAAGTAAGACTTATGGTAATCCGATAAAGGTTACAATAGATAAATCCTCCATTAATATGGAAGTAGGTAAAACCCAGAAAGTGATAACGAATGTGATACTTCCTAAGAACAAGAAGATAAAGAATCACACAACTCAACCTAGTTTTGAATCAACGAATAAGAATATTGCGATAGTAAGCAGCAATGGAACAATAACAGCTAAGGCAAAGGGAAGCTGCTATATATATGTATATGCACAGAATGGAGTATATGCAAAAATTAAAGTAACTGTAAAATAAAAAGGTTGGAGATTTGTATTTTGATATGACCTCCAAAGTAGACAAGGTAAATAACCAAATCTACTTTGGAGGTGTTTTTTTACGGTTGAACAACGGTTGCAAGCAAAGTAATAGGGATGATGAAAATTTGATTACTAGGTATAATATGGTAATTATATTTTTTTTGTATTATAATATAAAAGAAATGGTGCTAAGTTTAGTTAATAATTCACAAGATCAAATTACCGAAATACTTGGACTATTTACAATGAGTTGGGAGTTTGAAGTAAAGTAATGGAGGTGACCATAGTGACAGATATGAAACAGGTTCATGCATTTGCTGTAAAATGGTGCTATAAATTTTGTGCCCCGCAAATTAATTATACAGAACTGCTAGACCACCATATGGCATATGATTGTGATGCGCTTGGTTTTGATATGGACTATGGCAATGCTTTTTATGAAAGATATGGGAAAGCAGTTAATGATCATGATGAACTGGATAAGATTATAGACGATGTAAATGATGTTGACCTTCTCGGTTCAGCTATCTATTCTCGATGGAGGTATTTTAACCACTGGGCATATAAAAGAGAGGAAATATTGGAGAGAAAAAATCGTTCCTGGTTCATTCTAGCCCTTGGCAGACTGATTAGGCTTACAAGTTCTTTTAAATTTGAAGCAACTCCGAAAGAAATACGAATAGTATCTAACAATATTAGTGAAGAACGTTATTTAAACTCTACAGATGAGGTGGAGCAGGATATAACGATCAATTCAGAAGGACAGGTATGGTTCTCTGCATATACATTTGGAAAAGGTTTTGGTCAACATGAAAAAACCAGAAGCAAGAATTATAGAATAGAAAAAGTAATAGCAGAAATAATTTTGAATACCGTTGCCACCCATTTTTGTCAGGATTATCATGAGTTCTTCGCAACTGATAGCGGAAACTGGCAAATGGAATTAACAAACACGGATGGTGTAACATATCAATTTGAAGGTTCACTATATGCTGATTTTGATGTTGAGGGTATTGATCTTTCGGATCTAATCAGAGCTTTACTTGCAATGGAAGATTTGTTTGTATTTGATGGTAATTACAAACCAGATAAAGTGACTCGAATCACAGTTGACTACCATCGTGTTACAAAAATTAAATCCAAACAGCCGATCAGCGAAGAAACTAAATATGTTACTTGGAATTATAAAGAACAATTGATAGTTGACAGAGAATTAAAGAGCATTGAACATATCCAAAATATCGGGTGTGGCTGTACTGTTTCTCACAAGTATAAAGTCGCGGATGGTGTTGAGGAATTGCTCGATGATTTGGATGCAAACAGTATTTTTGAAAATATAGTTGGCAATCCAACAGATGTTATTGAAACACCAAACGAAACAAAGGATTATACCATAACCATTAATTTTAAGAAAAATCCGCAGCGTATCATAGAAGGGACTTATGATAAAAATGGATTACCGGATGACTGGGCAGAGTTCGCAGATAAAGTGTCTAGTTTTATGCGTTTTTATGGATTTGGAGAAATGCTTAATCCATCTATTTATAACAAAGCAAAACGCCGTAAAGAAGAATATATTTTTTGTCGTGTAATCTTTGATGAAGGATACAAGAGTTATTATTACATAGCTGATGATGAAGAGATTGAGGTGGGTGATTTTGTTTTAGTTCCTGCAGGAAAAGACAATCATACTGCCGTTGTTGAGGTGATAGATATTGAGTATTTTTCCAAAGAGAATGCACCTTTGCCTCTAGATAAAACGAAGCATATCATCAGTAAGTATACAGATGATATATGAATTTAACTCTTTTATATGGGAGGTGATGTTGTGAAAATATCCATCGAGAATATTAGTTCCGAGGAAAAAGAAGAAATTATCATCCGCTGTTATGAGGTCAATGACGAAATACTTGAGTTGATGAGCAAATTGAAAACAAAAAGTAGTAAGCTTATAGGCTACAACGGTGATACTATTTATCAACTGAATCCATCTAATGTTTACTATTTTGAATCCGTGGATAATAAGGTGTTCATCTATTGCCGAGATAAGATTTACGAATGCAAGCAGAAACTATATGAGCTGGAACAGAGCTGTGATCAAAGAAAATTTTTCAGGGCATCAAAATCCATAATAATAAATATTACAAAGATATCCCATGTCAAGCCCTCCATTAGTGGTAGGTTTGAAGCCACCATGGAAAATGGAGAGAAAATATTGGTGTCCAGACAATATGTATCAGTACTTAAATCAAAGCTAGGACTGTAAAGGAGGTAGGAATGCATGAAACTTATAGATGCGATTAGACAACTAATCAGAGATTATTTTGTTATTTTTGGAATATTGATTATAGGTACCGTGTTTTTCACTCCGCCAAACACGATAGATAGAGATTATATTCTATTAGCTATGTTATTTGCTGTAATAGGGGACTTGCCAAGCATTGTGTTCTGGTCAAAGTTAGAGCTTACTGAAAAAAGTAGGCGATTAAGGATGATAATTCACTTTATACTGCTTGAGACGGTAATACTTATCTTTGCTGGAATAACCGGTATTGTATCAGGATTTGTAGAATACTTAATTTTTGCCATTGAGATTGCAATAATTTATGTTCTTGTAAGATTTATCACATGGCAAGGGGATCTGGTAACAGCAAAAAATATAAATAAAAAGTTGAAGAATTTGAAGAAAATGGATGAATATAAGTAAGGCATGCTGGTTTAATTTGCGCGCACGTGAACCGGAGTAATTCGCGTAGCGTGTTCCTTACAGTTTTTCAACCTACCAATCAATTTTTACAACCTACCTTTAGAAATAAGCAACCTACCGATTTTTTGTTTACTGCAATTAGGATGAAGTATATCATAATTCTAAAACAAGAAAGAGGGCTATAATCATGGAAACACTTGTAATTATTATTGCATTCATATTTGAAGTTGCTTTCACGGCTTACTGCATAACAACCAAGAATAACCAAAGTAAAGCAAGAAGTTGGATTAGGTTAGGGGGATTTATTACCTTTGTGGGACTTACTTTAACTCCTGTCATTGATTGGAGCTTTCGCTGGTATTTCTTTGGAGCAGTACTATTGATATTTGCTGTAATTAGTGGGATTAAGTTATTTACAAAGAAATTTGGGAAGAAACCGTATAAAACATGGCGTATTATTTCTAAAGGGATAGCGATGTTACTGATGATCACTTTGGCAGTTCTGCCCGCAATTATATTTCCCCAGTATAAGGATCCGGAAATAACCGGAGAATATAACGTTGTCACCTCATCCTACACTTTTACGGATAAAAGTCGCATTGAGACATTTACTGACACAGGTGAAAATCGTAAATTGAATGTCCAGTTCTGGTATCCGGAGAAAGCACAAGGAAAATATCCACTTATCGTTTTTTCTCATGGTGCGTTTGGAGTCAAAATGAGTAATACCTCAACTTTTATGGAGCTTGCAAGTAATGGCTATGTAGTCTGTTCCATTGACCATTCTTATCATGCTGCTGGAACGATAGATACCGATGGTAACCTTACAATTGGTAGCACTGAGTTCATGCAAGAGGTTGTAGATGCTAATAGTGATATCTATAGTGAAAAAGAGGAGTTTGCGCTTTTTAGCAAGTGGATGGATTTGAGGACGGATGATATTAATTTTATAATAGACACTATACTTACTAATACTGAAAACAATCGTGCAGAAGTCTATAGCCTTATTGACACAAATAAAATAGGTCTTATAGGGCATTCTCTTGGAGGTGCAGCAAGTGCACAGCTTGGACGTGAAAGGGAAGATATTGATGCTGTTATTAACCTAGATGGTTCGATGCTCGGCGAATACCGCAGCAACGGGGATGGAGAGATTGTTATTAATGAAGAACCCTATCCTCTTCCACTACTAAACTTCTATTCAGAATATGTAATGAATGAACTGATAGATAACCCGGAATATGTATACCCGAATAAATACATCTCCTCGATTTCTCCAAAGGCTTTTGAGATCTGTATCAGAGGAAGCAACCACATGAGCTATACTGATTTACCATTGTTTTCACCATTGTTGGAAAATCAGCTGTCTAGTATTTCTGGTGGATCATCAAAGGCTAATGTAGATAAGTACTACTGTATAGAAACCATGAACAAACTGGTGCTAGAGTTTTTTAACTGCTATGTCAAGGGAGAAGGAACTTTTGAACCGAAAGAATTCTATTGATGCTGGGTAGCTAACTCTAGACAAATGAACTAATCAAAAAGTAATAATTTGACGATAACCTATATAAGGAAACGGCCAAAAAGGATTTTGGCTAAAAGGTTGATACGATGGAGGGCGATTTATGAGTAGTGTATTAGATATTATGGCTTTGGCTATATCGGCACCAATTTGCCTAGCAAGGGAAGAGGAGGAAAGAATATGGCATTGATAATCAATACTGCAACGACAAGTGGAACAGATTATAGTAGTAGGAAGATTCAAAATGGTAACTCCATATTTGCAGGAAACCTTGGTCCCAAGAACAACTCAACCAATGATTTGATAACACAAAAGAGAGGACTTGTCCAGAAACAGGCAATGAAGCTGATAGGTGATGCTTGGAACAAAGATACCAAGACAGCACAAGGGATTGCTGATATGGAGAAGAATAAAGCTGACAAAGAGTCTGAGTTACAGGATTTTAAATTAAAATTAAAGGATATTGAACATAGTAAATCTTCCATTCGAGAAGAATATGGGATTGATCCTGACTCACAGGAGCAGAAAGATCTTGAATTACTGGAAAAATATCAGAATTATATGGGCGGAGCTTTTGATGAAACGTTTTCCAAGGAAGAAGTTGAGCGACTGAGAGAACTTCAGAATATGCCAAGAACAGAATATCAGAATAAAGTTCTTGCTAGCAATGCTGCGACTGGTGCAATAAAGCTGGAAGCATATAAGAAAGAACAGGAAATTACTAGAATAAAATATTCTATTTCGGGTGCAAAGAATGAACAACTAAAATCTCGAGATATGATAAATGCTTCAAATGCAGCAGATGATATCATGGATGCAGTAAGTGATGAAATCATAGGGGTTCTTGTTCAGCACGGAGTAGATCAAATTGATGAGAAAATGACAGAAGAACAGGAAAAAGTGGAAGAAGCTCAGGAAAAGAAAGAAGAATTTCAGGAAAAGATTGACAAAGCAAAGGATAATCAAGAAGAGCTTCAGGAAAAGATTGATGAAGCAAAGGATAATCGTAAAGAGCAGGAAGCAATCCTTGAGGGAGCGGCAAAAGCAGATAAGATTGATATGGACGCCGTTATGCAGCAAAAGACAACGACGAGCGTCGAGATTGCACGAAAGCAAATCCAGAAAATTCTGAAAGAAAATAATCTTGTGAATGAAGACCTTAAGGGAATTAAGATTGATTTTAATTTTTGATTGTCATAATATCACATCAATAATGTAAAGAGGGCACCACACAAAATTAGTGTGATGCCCTCTTTTTAAGGAAGGATTTAAGCCTGTATAATAACTAGTGTTAAAAGGAATATTAAAAATAAGTATCTTAATAAAAGCCTGTTAGAATCCAAGAAAAATTCAACTTCTACATTCTGATATATGGTTGTTAAAAAACATCAATTATCAATATTTGTAGAGAAGAATCAGATTGATACCATAAAGGTATAGGCAAAATGAATAGGAGCAATGATGGAAGCAAAGGAAAAACTTTATTTTAATGGAGATATCTTAACCCTAGAAAATGATTTATATGTGGAGGCAGTACTTACAAAAGGTGATAAAATATATAAAATTGGTGCAAAAGATGCTTTGTTAAAAGAAGCAGGTAAGCAGGTGGAGCTGTTTGATTTGCAAGGAAAAACTTTAATGCCTTCTTTTATTGATGCACATAGTCATTTTTCAGGATATGCCAGTTCATTTACTCAAGTTAATTTGAAAGAAACTGTTAATTTTGAAGAAATATCGGAAGCTATTAAAGATTTTATTAAAAGGAATAGAATAGCACCAGGAGCTTGGATACAAGCGGATGGTTATGATCAGAATTATTTGGAGGAAAAAGCACAACCAACAAGAGAGTTATTAGATAAAGCGGCACCTCTTAACCCTATAGTTGTAAAACATAAATCCGGACACATGGGTGTATTTAATACATTGGCTTTAAAAGAGTTAGGAATTACGCCGGAAACACCGAGTCCGGAGGGAGGAAACATCGAGAAGAAAGATGATGAGCTCACAGGATATATGGAAGAGAATGCATTTGTATATTATATTCAACAACTTCCTATGTTATCGAAGGAAGAGTTTCTAGAAAGTCTGATGAAAGCTCAAGAAACATATGCTAGTTATGGAATTACAACTGCGCAGGATGGGTTTGTAGTAGAACAATTAGCTCCGCTCTATCAATATTTAATGGAATCAAACAAGTTGAAGATCGACTTAATCGGCTATCTGGACATACAAAATGCAGAGGTATTAAAAGAGAAGTTCAAAAATTGCTTATTAAAATATGATCATCATGTAAAAATGGGAGGTTATAAAACCTTTCTTGATGGGTCTCCACAAGGTAGAACTGCTTGGATGCGCACTCCATACAAAGGTGAAAAAGACTATTTTGCTTATGGAACTCAAACAGATGTCGAAATTGAAGTAAAGTTAGAGTTTGCATTAAAAGAAAAAATGCAAATATTAGTTCACTGTAATGGTGATGCAGCTTGTGAACAGTATCTAAATCAATATAGAATTGCGAGGGAAAAGATAAACACAAATTGTGATATTAGACCAGTAATGATCCATGCACAATTATTAGATCTTGACCAGATAGGTAAAGTAAAAGAACTTCATATCATACCTTCTTTTTTTGTTACTCATGTTTATTACTGGGGTGATATTCATAGGCAGAATTTTGGAGAAGAAAGAGCCAGCAGAATTAGCCCTGTAAAATCTGCATTAGAAAAAGGGATTATCTATACCTTTCATCATGATGCGCCTGTAACAGAGCCTAATATGATAGAAATAATTTGGTGTGCTGTTAACAGAGTCACAAAAAATGGAGTTGTCTTAGGCCAAAATCAAAAAATAAGTCCGATAGATGCCATAAAAGCTGTCACTTATAATGCAGCATACCAATACTTTGAAGAAGATATGAAAGGTACCATAAGAGAAGGAAAATTAGCTGACTTTGTCATACTGGATAAAAACATATTAAAAGTACCACCCATGGAGATTAAAAATATCAAAGTCCTTGAAACGATTAAACAAGGGGAAACAATTTATAAGAGTAGATAATAATACAAGTAACAAATAAAAGAAATACATGGTCAAAAGCCTTTATAAAATTACGAATGGAAAGTCTACAAGCCATAAACTTAAATATGCCTCTTTATGTGCAAGAGTAAAGGAAGATATTATTTGACTTCGGTTACTACTGATTATCATGCAACAAAATGGAAGATGCACATACCATATATTATAACATGAACAAGAAAGTTGCGTAAGGATATGAGTATGAATCAAAGTAATCAAAGAGGCAATGTGGTACGTGTAAGAGACGCTTTCATAGAAGATATTACAAGGGATAGAAATTCGGCACAGGTTACAATTTCTTATGGTGAAATGGGGGATTTTAACGTTCTTCATATGATGGTTGTTGTATTAATCGTAGGTCCAACTACAGTAATTCTTAATGAGTCAGGGAGAGAAATACCCCTAAGAGACCTAAGAGTAGGGATGACAATTGATGCCCAGTTCTCACGAGCTATGACGGCATCCCAGCCGCCTCAGGCAAGGGCGTATAGAATAACGGTAGTCAATCATATGGATTACGAAGTAAAAACAGATCGGATCGTATTAGTTGATGATAGAAATAATTATTTTATAACGGGCAACCCAAGTGATGTAAATAGTCAA
Organism: Bacillota bacterium; assembly: GCA_023389295.1. GTDB lineage: Bacteria > Bacillota > Clostridia > Lachnospirales > Lachnospiraceae > Mobilitalea. The sequence goes on along the minus strand of JAEWEO010000330.1, from coordinate 306 downwards.
ATCAGATTTAACGTCTTTGATGAAACAGTCATATTGGACCGAAGAGGTAATCGAGTATGTTTGTGTAACTTAAGACCTGGGCTGATGGTAAGGGTAGAACACGCCACTTATATGACCTTTAGTATACCACCGCAAACAACGGCATTTAAAGTTCAGGTTCTATAAGGATTAGTTAGATCTATTATTACTGACACCCCAATCTATGTAATAGTAAAAGGATAGTGATTTATTAGCTACTATCCTTTTACTATTTGACAATATCACTAATTAGTGATATTATTTATTCATGACAAACAAACAAAAAAA
>JAEWEO010000231.1 GCA_023389295.1 Bacillota bacterium | reverse complement strand
ACCCTACCGTGAACTTGCTTATGATGGGGCCGAAGTACCATACCTTACGAAATATTACAAAAATACCATCGTAGGATATTCCTTTAGCAAATCCCTCTCACTTCCTGGGGAACGAATTGGATATTTGGTAATACCAAGTGAAGTGGACTATTTTCAAGAGATGGTGGAGGCAGCAAATGTGGCGAATCGAATTCTTGGTTATGTGAATGCTCCGTCTCTAATTCAGAGGGCAGTAGCAAAATGTCTTGAGACTAAGATTGATTTAGAAATTTATAACCGGAACAGAGAACTATTATATCAAAGCCTAATAAGCTATGGCTATGAATGTGTAAAACCACAAGGTGCCTTTTATCTATTCGTTAAAGCGTTGGAGGAGGATGATAAAGCCTTTGCAAAAGAAGCAAAAAAATATAATCTTTTGATTGTTCCCGGATCTTCCTTTGGTTGTCCCGGTTATTGTAGAATTGCTTATTGTGTTGATTATTCCGTAATAGAACGATCCTTACCACAATTCAAGAAATTGGCAGAGGAATATAGAAACAAGGATGTTTCATGCTAACAGAACTTATATATAAGGAGAGTAAATAATGAAAATATGGGAGAAAAGTATACGCAATGTAACACCTTACGTTCCTGGAGAGCAACCGAACAAAGAAGGTATGATTAAGCTTAATACAAATGAGAATCCTTACCCTCCGGCAAAAGGGGTAGAAGATGTACTTCGCAATCTAGATACATCTCTCTTAAGATTATATCCGGATCCTACGATTAAGCCATTGGTGCAGGAACTGGCTAACTTTTATCATCTAAGGGAAGACCAGGTGTTTGTTGGCGTAGGTTCTGACGATGTGCTTGCAATGGCATTTCTTACTTTCTTTAACTCCAAAGAACCGGTATTATTTCCTGATATCACTTATTCCTTCTATCCTGTATGGTGTGAGCTTTTCAAAATAGCCTATGAAACCCAGCCTTTGGATGATAAATTTCATATCAAAAAAGAAGACTATTATAAGAAGAATGGGGGCATTATCATTGCTAATCCCAATGCACCAACTTCAATTTATGAAAGCATAACTTGGATAGAAGATATTGTTTCACATAATCAGGAAAGTATTATAATTATTGATGAGGCATACATTGATTTTGCTGGAAAATCAGCAATAGAATTAATTGAGAAGTATGATAATTTGCTTGTTGTCCAGACTTTTTCTAAATCCAGATCCATGGCTGGGATGAGAATTGGTTATGCATTTGGAAGTTCAAAGCTGATACGGGCATTAAATAATGTGAAATACTCCTTTAATTCCTACACACTAAACTATACAGCAATTCTTTCCGGCGTAGAGGCGGTTAAGGATGTAGAATACTTTGAAGAATGTATTAGTAAAATAAGAAAAACAAGGGAGCATACAGAGAAGTATCTGGAGGAACTGGATTTTACATTTCCAAGGTCAGGAACTAACTTTATCTTTGCGACCCACAAATATATTCCGGCAAAGGATATCTATGAAGCACTTCGAAGTAACCATATCTATGTGAGATATTTTGATCTTCCTAGAATTGATAATTATCTTAGAATATCCATCGGTACTGATGAGGAAATGCAAATCTTGTATAGATATCTGAAAGAATTCACCAAAAACTACCCTAAATAGAATGAGATAATTGACAATATAAATTGAGATATTTATAATGAATAAGGAATAACCTTAGAAGCTTAATAGCTTTCGTTGTTAAGAATGGCGACAGAATATATGATCAAAGAGTTACCATATGATTTTCAATAGCTTATACTTTTTTACGGACTCAGGAGGATACCTTATAATGAGAATTCTAATCGCGGAAGATGATTTCATCAGCAGAAAGTTTATGCTTCGATTTTTATCCAAATATGGCGATTGTGACGTATGTGTCGATGGAGAAGAAGCAATTTTAGCCTTCACGAGTGCGCTTGAGGAGGGAGAAGGTTATGATTTGATTTGTTTGGATATCTTAATGCCGAATTTAGATGGGTATCAGGTGTTAAAAAAGATAAGAGATGTTGAAATAGAGCGTGGTATCACTAAGGCAAAGACTGCAAAAGTAATAATGACGACTGCCTTGAGTGAAGGTAGAAATGTTACAAAAGCGTTTGACCTTGATTGCACAGCTTATGCCGGTAAACCTATAGATCCAGATAAATTTGAACAAGAATTGATGAAGCTTGGTTTACTAAGGACGGGTCAATTAACCAAATAATAGATTAATATAGTTAGAAATGGCTATCAGTCATCATCGTTAGGAAGAGGTTACAGTGAATTACCAGAAGGAATTAGAGAATATTACTCAGCAACATAAATTGGATAACAAACGTTCAAAGCTATTAATACATAGCTGCTGCGCTCCTTGTAGTAGTTATGTTCTTGAGTATTTGTCCCAGTATTTTGATATAACAATATTTTATTATAATCCAAATATTTATCCTGAAACAGAATATGTTAGAAGAGCCAAGGAACAACAAAATCTAATCAAAGAAATGCAATTGCCCTCCTTGGTAGAGTTTGTACAAGGGGAGTATGAGTCAAAGCTTTTCTATGAGTCAGTAAAAGGATTAGAGAAGGAACCAGAGGGTGGCAAACGGTGCTTTGAATGCTATGAGCTTCGTTTGAGAAAGGCGGCAAAATATGCTGCTGAGAATCAGTTTGATTATTTTACAACCACCTTAACGATCAGCCCTCACAAAAATGCTGAGAAATTGAATGAGATCGGGGAAAGGGTAGGTGCAGAATATTCTATCTCTCATCTTCCTTCAGATTTTAAGAAAAAGAATGGTTATAAACGTTCTATAGAACTTTCTCGTGAATATAATCTTTATCGACAGGATTATTGTGGATGTGTTTTTTCCATTCGAGATAAAAAGGAGGAGCTTGAAGCTTCGAATTAAATACAAATTATTATAAGAAAAGGGCCCTAGGATAACGGCTCTATGTCTAGTGTTGGCGCGGGCTAAACGTGCTTTGCACCCCAACGCTAGACATGGAAGCAGATGAGATATCCTGGGGCTTTTCGCGTATAAATGGAGTACCAAATTTAGGGGATGAAATATTTTTTAAATAGGTTGACAAAAGAACTCATAGTGCTATAATGTAGTAGCAAATGATAATTATTATCAATAAGTTTTACAAATAACGTAAGATGCTTGATAAACAAGTAGGGAGAGGAAGATCCAAATGACTTTACGAGATGCAAAAATTGGGGTTCTCTACACAGTAAATTCGCTGAATCTTGACTTGGCTACGATGAGGAGACTGGAAGCATTAGGTCTAACCAGAGGAACTAATGTAAAAGTACTAGGTCGTAATCGTGGAGGATCAGTAATACTGATGGTAAGAGGCAGTAGGCTGGCTTTGGGATGTAGAATTGCTGAAACGATACATATGAGGGAGGCATCATAATGAAAGAAGTAATTCAGGTAGGTTTTGTCGGTAATCCAAATTGCGGTAAAACTACTTTATTTAATGCATATACCGGAGCAAATCTTAAAGTTGCAAACTGGCCGGGGGTAACCGTCGAGAAAAAAGAAGGAGCCTTCAAGTATCACGATTATCGTTTCAAACTGGTAGATTTACCAGGAACCTATAGTCTTACCTCCTATACCATGGAAGAGAAATTAACCAGGGAGTATATCCTTGATTCTAATGTAGATGTAATCGTAAACATAGTGGATGCATCGAGTCTTGAGAGAAATCTTTACCTAACTCTCCAGCTGATTGAGCTGGGGAAGCCCGTTGTTTTAGCTTTAAATATGATGGATATTGTAGAGGAGCGAGGGATGGAGATTGATCTTCATCGCCTACCTGAGATGCTTGGAATTCCGGTTATTCCGGTCTCTGCAAGGAAGAAGACGGGTCTTGATATTCTAATGCATACCATAGCACATCACCGTGATAAGAATATGGGTGAAAATCTGGAACATCATCATGGGAAGTATGAAAATAAAAGTATCACCCACAAACATCAGCATCATAATGAATATACTATCGTTTATAGCGATGAGATTGAGGACAAAATTGATGAGGTAAGTGAAATATTAAACAAGAATTATCCTGATATAAAAAATCTCAGATGGCATGCTATCAAACTTCTGGAAATGGACGAAACAATAACTAAGAAATATCCAATTAATTTAAAGAAAATTATTAAACAAAGTTATGAAGAAGAAATTATTAATCAAAAGTATGATTTTATAGAAGAAATAGTAGAAGAAGTATTAGTAAATAAAAATAGTAAGGCAGCTAGGACAGACCGGGTGGATCGTATTCTTACCCATAGGTATTTGGGATTACCTATTTTTCTTGCTATTATGGCAGTTGTATTTTTTCTGACCTTTCAAATCGGGGATTTTATCAAGGGTGGTTTTGAGGTAGCCTTAGAAGCAATCTCAGGTGGAGCGTTCTATTTATTAGAACAGATAGGTGCAGGAGCATTTATTACTTCATTAATTGTTGATGGAATAATTGCCGGAGTTGGCGGTATTTTAACTTTTCTTCCGAATATATTTATTCTATTCCTGGCCCTTGCTTATTTGGAGGATAGTGGTTATATGGCCAGAGTGGCTTATGTAATGGATGGAGTTATGGGGAAATTAGGTCTGTCCGGTAGAGCGTTTATACCAATGCTGTTAGGATTTGGTTGTACTGTTCCGGCAATTATGGCCTCCAGGTCTTTAGAGAACATGAGAGATCGCAGAAAGACCATCCTAATTACACCCTTCATGTCTTGTAGTGCAAGACTTCCTATCTATGTATTATTTTCGCAAATGTTTTTCGGGAAGAATGCGATGCTTGTTGCATACTCTATGTATCTGATCGGTATCTTGGTTGCTATTTTAGTTGCATTTGTAATGAATAATAAATCAGATAAAAATCCTGGCAATACACTCCTCATAGAGTTACCGGAATACAAAACTCCTAACCTTCGTACTATTTTCATCTATGTTTGGGAGAAGGTGAAAGAGTATCTAACGAAGGCAGGTACAACGATTTTTGCAGCTTCCGTTGTAATCTGGTTCATTCTCAACTTTGGTCCTGCAGGAATGGTAAATGATATGTCGGAAAGTTTTGGAGCGATCATTGGCAAAGGCATTGCACCAATATTAGAACCTGCTGGTCTTGGTATGTGGCAGGTAGTTGTGGCGTTAATCTCCGGTGTTGCCGCCAAGGAAGTTGTTGTTTCAAGTTTTAGTGTATTATTTCAGATCGGAAATATCACATCAACGGAGGGTATGGCAAGCTTAACACAGGCTTTGGCACAGTATGGTTTTAGTGCTTTGAATGCATATTCATTAATGGTGTTTAGTTTATTATATATTCCCTGTGCTGCAACCATTGGTGTAATACAAAGAGAGATGAGATCAACAAAGTGGACTATATTTACAGTATTCTTCCAACTTGGAGTAGCACTCCTTGTATCAACTTTAGTTTATCAGATTGGTAGTCTTTTCTAAAGGGAAACTAAGAAGCTTTAGGTTTGTAAAAGGAGGTTTTTTTATGGCAGGAATTGTACTAGGAGCAGTCATTATTGCTTATACGGGATTTGTAATATATAAGAAAACAAAAGATATGAAAGCTGGAAAGTCTTGTTGTGGAGGCTGTACCTCTTGCTCATCAAAGGAAAAATGTAGTATTAAGTAGTTAATAATTATTTTTAACTTAAGAATGTTCATATAATTATGTTAATCAAGCACATAAGAATACTTTGGTAAGGGCTTCTGTAGAATGAAGAAATCTATATTTGCTGTATGAAAGTCATTTATAAAATGATAGTTATTTATTTAGATCATAGCTATGGTAAAATAGAGCTACTGCTACAGGTAGCTCTATTTTGGCATAAGTAAATGAAGTAAGGAGAAGCCCATGGGAAGATATAAATTCACAGGATATAAAAAATCTTTGAAAATAAAAAAGGAAATAGGAATACCTTGTAGAATATTAGTATTATAGGGATAAATATTAATCGAAATAGCGTTCTGATAGGTTTAATAACTTTGTATATAGAAAGCGGAGTCAGTTGCCGATGAATATAATAAGAAGATTCTTGGGGATAATGACTTTAATACTCTGCTTTCTTTGTAAAAGCATAATAGTGCTTTCGCACCTTTCGTGTCGTACTACGACAGCAAGGAGGTATCATGGAACATAGTTTAAATATTAGACAGAAGCTTGAGAAGAGAGAACACGAGATATTAAGTCCGTTTGCTGCTTTTTCTGATGAGTCTATGGGGAGAGAATCTTATGAAATACCATGCGATATACGACCCATTTATCAGAGAGATAGGGACAGAATTCTGCATTCGAAAGCCTTTCGTAGGCTGAAGCATAAAACACAGGTTTTTTTGGCGCCTGAGGGAGATCATTACCGTACTAGACTTACCCACACTCTTGAAGTGGCACAGATTGCAAGAACCATTGCAAAAGCACTTCTTCTAAATGAAGATTTAACGGAAGCTATTGCACTTGGACATGATTTGGGGCATACACCCTTTGGGCATGCGGGAGAAAGAGCACTTAATCGAATTTGTCCTTTTGGTTTTGAACATCATATGCAGAGTCTTCGGGTTGTTGAAGTACTTGAGAACCGTGGGAAAGGTTTGAACCTATCGAGAGAAGTAAAGGATGGTATCCGTAATCATCAAACGGAAGGATCACCCTCCACCCTTGAAGGTAAAATAGTCCGCCTATGCGATAAAATTGCTTATATCAATCATGATATTGATGATGCGATTCGGGGGCAAATTATCCGAGAGGAAGAAATTCCGAAGGAATTTACAGATGTTCTTGGACATAGTCTGGGAGAGAGACTGAATACATTAGTACATGATATAGTTTCCAATAGTGAACATCGAAATGATATTATAATGTCTCCGGAGATAGAAGCAGCAATGCATCACTTGAGAGAATACATGTTTCAGAGTGTCTATATGAACAAAAAAGCAAAAAATCAAGAAGAGCAGGCAGAGCGTCTTTTAGAGCAATTATTTACTTATTATCAACAACATTTAGAGAAACTGCCGGGGGAATATCGCCTTCGTATGGAAAAGTTCGAGGAACCCTCATACCGTGTGGTTTGTGATTATATTGCCGGGATGACAGATCGTTATGCAGTAGCAAAATTTAAAGAATTAATGATCCCATCAGCTTGGAGTGTTTACTAGTAGAATTAAAGTGAATTTTACCATTCACTAGTTATAAAGGAAAAAATGGTGGGAGGAGTGCACAATGTTTTATTCAGATGAACTAGTAGAAGAAATCAGAAGTAAAAATGATATCGTTAGTGTCATAGGCTCCTACATAAGACTACAAAAAAAAGGTAGTAACCACATGGGACTGTGTCCTTTTCATAATGAAAAGACACCATCCTTTTCGGTTAGTGCCACAAAGCAGATGTACCACTGTTTTGGTTGTGGAGTTGGAGGTAATGTATATACCTTCATTATGGAATATGAAAATTATAGTTTTTTAGAAGCTATGAAATTTCTAGCAGAACGTGCCGGAATACAATTGCCGGAGCAGGAATATTCCCAAGAAGCTAAAAGACAGGCGGATTTAAAGGGAAAACTGCTGGAGGTGAATAAACAGGCAGCAAAATATTTTTATTATCAATTGATATCACCAAGAGGTAAGACCGCTTATGAGTACTTAATACGAAGAGGGCTCCAAGAGGAGACCATCAAGCAGTTTGGTCTTGGTTATTCCAATAAATATAGTGACGATTTATATAAATATTTGAAGGGTTTAGGATATGACGATGAATTTTTGAAGTTGTCGGGACTTGTAACAATTGATGAACAACGGGGCGGATTTGATAAGTTCTATAACCGTGTTATGTTCCCGATTATGGATGTTAATCACCGTGTCATTGGTTTTGGTGGTCGTGTATTAGGAGAAGGCGAGCCAAAATATCTTAACTCTCCGGAAACAAAGCTATTTGATAAGAGTAGAAACTTATATGGTTTGAACATAGCCAGAGCTTCAAGAAAAAATCAATTGTTAATCTGTGAGGGATATATGGATGTAATCGCGCTTCATCAGGCTGGTTTTACTAATGCGGTAGCAGCACTTGGTACGGCGTTTACTCCATTTCATTCTAATTTATTAAAACGCTATACCAATGAAGTATTACTTACCTTTGATAGTGATAAAGCAGGGATACAAGCAGCACTTCGTGCAATCCCGATCTTAAAAGAAGCTGGGTTAACAATTAAAGTTATTAATATGAAGCCTTACAAAGATCCCGATGAATTTATAAAGGCCTTAGGATCTGAAGCGTATCAAAAAAGAATTGATGAAGCTAAAAATAGCTTTTTCTTTGAAATCGATGTCATGCAAAATGATTATGATATGAATGACCCGGAGCAGAAAACAAAATTCTTTCATGAAACAGCTAAGAAACTCATTGGCTTTCCTGAGGAATTGGAGAGAAACTTCTATATCGATGCAGTTGCTAAATCCTATCAAATTGATGTAGAGCAACTCCGTAGACTTGTAAATAAACTTGGTTCTCAACTAGTAGTAGGACTTGGAGAGCCTAAGGAACCCAGAGCGGATATCGGCAAAGGGAAGAAAGTTCAGGAGGATGGTATTTCAAAATCTCAGAAGCTGATGCTTACATGGTTAATTGAGGAACCATCTTTATTTGAAAGAATAAAAGGAATCCTCGGCCCTGAAGATTTTACCGAAGGTATATACCATGAGGTGGCTGCATTAGTTTTTGATCAATTTGAGAAGGAGCATATGGTCAATCCTGCGAAGATCATCAATAATTTTCAAAACAAAGAAGAGCAATCAGAGGTAGCGTCGCTTTTTACGGCAGAGATTCGTGGAGAGATGGATGAGACTGGAAAACAAAAAGCACTTACGGAGACGGTCATGCGCTTGAAGGAGAGCAGCCTGGACAAACAGAGTCAGAAGGCAATTGAAGTAAACGATACGGCACTTCTAATGAAAATTATTGCTGAAAAAACAGAATTAAAAAAACGACATATTACCTTACGAAACTAACCTGTTCGATGTAATTTTAAAAATAATGGTACTGTCTGCGCTATAAAAAATCCCCTAAATAGCCTATCTGACAGTACATTAGCAGAAATTGCATATTTCATCAAATGGTGGTTAAAATATAAAAAGAGTTTAAGAAGGAAGGATTATCTATGGACGAAAATATAATTAAGTTTACGGAGAGGCTGAAGGAGCTACTCGTTTTTGCTGAAAAGAAGAAGAACGTACTTGAATATCAGGAAGTTAATGATTTCTTTGCAGACATGGAATTAGATCCAACTAAAATTGAAAAAATTTATGATTTCCTGGACAAGCATAATGTCGATGTTCTCAGAATTTCCGAAGAGGATGAAGAGGATATCATCCTGGAAGATGAAGATTTAGAGCCCATAGATTTATCAGTTCCAGAGGGTATTAATATCGAAGATCCGGTTCGTATGTACCTTAAGGAGATTGGTAAGGTTCAACTTCTGAATGCGGATGAGGAAATTGAGCTTGCTAGAAGGATGGAGGAAGGAGATGACTATGCCAAGAAAAGACTGGCAGAAGCTAACCTTCGTCTTGTAGTTAGTATTGCAAAAAGATATGTGGGACGAGGTATGCTGTTCCTTGATTTAATACAGGAGGGTAATCTCGGTTTAATAAAAGCAGTAGAGAAATTTGATTATCGAAAGGGCTATAAGTTTAGTACGTATGCAACCTGGTGGATTAGACAGGCGATTACCAGAGCAATTGCAGATCAGGCCAGAACCATTCGTATTCCCGTGCATATGGTTGAAACTATCAATAAATTAACTCGTGTACAGCGTCAACTATTACAAGAATTGGGACGTGAGCCTTCGCCGGAAGAAATATCAGAGGTTATGAATATGCCGGTAGAACGAGTTAGGGAAATCCAGAAAATTTCTCAAGAGCCGGTTTCTTTAGAAACTCCAATTGGTGAGGAAGAAGATAGCCACTTAGGAGATTTTATTCAAGATGATAATGTTCCTGTTCCTGCAGATGCAGCAGCATTTACCTTACTTAAGGAACAATTAGTCGAAGTTCTTGGCACTCTGACAGAACGTGAACAAAAGGTATTGCGTCTGAGATTTGGTTTGGATGATGGGCGTGCGCGTACACTAGAAGAGGTAGGCAAGGAATTTAATGTTACCAGAGAACGTATCCGTCAAATTGAAGCAAAAGCCTTAAGAAAACTGAGACATCCTAGTCGTAGCAGAAAGCTAAAGGACTATTTGGAATAAATTATAATATAATTTTATAGAGGATGGCTGTGTAGGTCTATCTTGTAAAACAGTTTACAGGATTAGATTTTTACACAGCCATTTTTATGAATGAAGCATTGTTTCTTCGGCTCTTTGTCAATAGTTGGGGTGGGATTCATGGAATCCCACTCCATTACTGTATTTAGAGCTATTTTAATGTTAGGTTTCTATAATTCATGTTTTTGGGCATGCCAAATAAGCCTCTTGCCTGTCG
>JAEWEO010000227.1 GCA_023389295.1 Bacillota bacterium | reverse complement strand
AAAGGTGGAAGTGTGGTAACACATGTAGCTGATTGTTACTAATAGGTCGAGGGCTTGACCTAAAAAGGTTTGTATGGTAGCGGTAAAACCGCAGGATGTACATTTTCGTGTGTAGAATTAGTCAATTAAATAGACAACTTTTAGCTCAAAGCATTTTGCTTTGGGTTTTTTGTTTTACAGAATTTTAGTTAGTCTAAGGTAGGACAGGATTGAAGGTAAAGATTAAAATTTAAATATTGGTACAGATTAAAAACTCAAGACTTTTTCTATAATAGGAATTTATATAAAAAGTACTGCGTTTTTTTTATACTCTAATAAAAATGAATGTAGAAGCCGATATACTGTGTATTATCAAATAATTTAGCATTTGCAGCAAAGGGCAAAGTTTTGTGCCTTTACAAAAAGTGACTTAATAACTATAATAGAAATAGTAGAAAATGTAACTTTTAAGGATAAAGAATCGAAATATTGAAAATAGATGCATAAGATGGAGGAATAAATATGAGTAGGGATGTATTATTGAACGGGAAGGTATCTGAAGTTGAAATATTGGAGTTTAAGGCCGGTGCGAACTCATATGGAGTTAATGTTAGTGATATTAAGGAAATACTGCCTTATAATAATAAATACAAAGCTATACCAAATTCACACCCTCATATTGAAGGTATCATAATGCCAAGAGATTTCTTAATCACAATCGTTAATTTTAAGGATTGTCTTAAATTAGCTGATATTGATGAAAATAAAAATGAGATGCTTATTGTAACTTCGATTAATGATCTAAACATAGCATTTCATGTTGATAGTGTAAGTGGTATACATAGACTGACAACAGATAACATTACAGAGCCTGGAAAGAAAATATCAACAACGGAAAAAAGCTATGTAATCGGTATCTTTGCTAAAGAGGATAAGAAGATTGAAATTGTTGATTTGAGAGCAATTATAAGAAATATTAATCCGAACGTTATGGTAGACTAAATTAATCATAAATTAGTCTGAAGAGGAATATTATTTTCAGAAATTGGACGGTGCATGAATGGCAAAATGTAAGATATGTAAAGCAAATATAGCTGATGGAAAAGAATACTGTAATACCTGTCAAGATAAGAGCGAGTTGATTTCCAATGAGTCTTATCTTGACGGTTTATTAAATTCTGTTAAAAGTGCATCACCGGAGACTAATATGATTTACAAGAAAAAAAGTGATACATCGGAGAACAGCTATATGAAAACACAAAGTAATATTACAAAGACTGTAGATACCGTACAGGATTTGGCTACAGCGTCTAAAGGTAGCGGGTACGATTTGGCTACAGCATCTAAAGGTAGCGAGTATGATTCGGATACGGATATTATAGATACCGTGTATGATTCAGACATAGAGTCTAAAGATACCGGGAATAATTTGGATCTTACTTCTATAGATACTGGGGATTATTCAGGTGCTTCTTCTATAGATACCGAATATGCTTTAGATGCAGATACTGTTGATACTTTCTATGCTTCAGATATGGATAATTATGAAGTTGATAGTGAGGATCTGGATCAATTTCTGCAATATGATTTGAGTGATGATTTGGAAGATGATTTAGATGATGCTAGTAGAACATTAGTAAGCGATGAAGAATTATTTGGAGAAGATTTATCAAAGTTTTTCCTTAACAATGAAATAGGTAACCAAGAGAATCTTGTATATGCAGAGGAAGAGTATGCAGCAGGATTACAAGAACTTTTATCACCGGAAGAGGATACTCCCAAGATAAGTGCGAATAGTGATACTCTATGGGATGAATCTGAAGATAATCTTGAAAGCAAAACCTTGACAGATGCAACAATACAACCAGAAGAAATCTATTATGAAGAGGACACTACTTTTCTAAACCCAGATTTCTATAAAGAGACGGATTCTTTATTAAATTCAGGTCCCTATGAGGGAGATGATTCCTTTTTAAATTCTGGTTCCTATGAGGAGGATAATTCTTTATTAAATTCAGGTTCCTACGAGGAGGAGGATTCATTACAAATTCCAAATTCTTTTGAAGCGGAAGGCTTACGCTCTAATGAATATGATTCATCATCACCTGCTACGGGAGTTAATTTTACTCAGAGTGAAATTGCAGGACTTGAGCAGGAGGATGATTTTGATACAGATTTAAATGATTTACTTAGTAGCCTTGATAATTTTCAGCTTTTGAATGGAGAAGAGCAAGAAAATGAAAATTATGTATCTGAGGAAAATAATACCCTTAATTCTCAATCAGTAATGCAATCAGAGGATGAAGATTTACTTGAACTCCTTAATCAAATATCCTCGGATGATCCGGTTGCTGATGATGTGCGAGCTATCAATGACTTATTAAATCGCACCTCGGAGGAGTCACAGTTGGAACCTAGTATGCCAAGTGACGTGGGAGACGTTTTTTCGGATGCATTAAAGGTAGTAACAAATCTAAATGATTCTCAGGAAGCATTTAATGGTATAGTGGATAAGAAGAAAACTAAGAAGTTTAAAAAAGAGAAAAAGACTAATAAAGTTAATAATGATAACGCTCCCGATACGGATAAAGAGAAGAAACCTAGTCTATTTTCAAGAATTTTTGGTAATGTGAAAGAGAAAAAGGAAAATCCGGAAAGTGGCCAGCTCACTACAAGTGTTGAAGATGAACTAACAATTACTAAAGAAAAACCTAAAAAAGTAAAGGCAAAAAAGGATAAGAAAGCAAGTAGGGCTAAGAAAGCGAAAAATGCAGTAGATGCAAATCAAGATCCGAAAGATCCGAAAGAAACTATAGATGCAACAGGTAATGCTGCAAAAGATAAAAAGCTTGCTAAGAAAGAGAAGAAAGCAAATAAGAAACTGGCGAAAGATGTCATTCAAGTAATTGATGAGATAGATGAGGATGAAGGCAGAATTAACCTTGTTGGAGCGGCAGTAGTGTTTGTATTTTTTGGATTACTTGTTTCCTTGTTACTGGTAGGAACTAAAGTTGTATCCTATTCTATTAGTATTGAGAATGCTACTAATTATTTTGAAAAACAAAAATATACGGAAGCATATAGAGAAGTATATGGTATGGATATCAAGGACGAAGATATTGAATTATATGATAAAATTATGACAGTAATGTTTGTAAACAAACAACTTAATTCCTATAATAATTATTATTCAATCGGTAAGTATCCTGAAGCTCTAGATTCTCTTTTAAAGGGTCTCAGCAGATATGATAAATACATAGAACTTGCTACCATGCTTGGTATTAAATCAGATTTAGATTACGTTAGAGAACAGATTATAGCAGAGCTAGATAATATATTTAAGCTTTCTGAGAAGGAAGCCATGAAACTGATTAAATCTTCTGATATGACGGAGTATAGTACAAGAGTATATGATGTAGTCTTTGAGAATATGGATGAAATAGTTAAGTAGAATGAAGTAAAGGATAGTGAAGAAATGATTACAATCATTGATTATGATGCAGGTAATTTAAAAAGTGTTGAGAAGGCTTTTCTTCATTTAGGTGAAAAGGTCAATATCACTAGAGATAAAGAAGAAATACGTAATGCAGAAAAAGTTGTCTTACCTGGGGTAGGAAACTTTAAAGATGCCATGGAGAAATTGCATCGTTATCAGTTAGTGGATGTAATCAAGGAGGTGGCAGCTAATCGTACACCTCTACTGGGAATTTGTCTGGGCTTACAGCTTCTATTTGAACGTAGTGACGAGTCTAAAGGAGTCGAAGGGTTATGTCTTCTAGAAGGGGAGATACTTAGAATACCTGACAAAGAAGGACTTAAAATTCCACACATGGGCTGGAACTCCCTTACGATGAAACCTGACTCAAAGTTATTTGAAAATATTCCGAATCAATCCTATGTATACTTTGTACATTCCTACTACTTGAAAGCTAAGGATGTTTCGGTAGTAGCGGCGATCACCGATTACAGTACTAGTATTCATGCATCTGTTGAAAAGGACAATATCTTTGGATGCCAGTTTCATCCGGAGAAAAGCGGTGAAGTTGGGTTGACAATATTAAAAAACTTTGCAGCTTTATAGAAGTGCTGATATAAGAGGAAGATTGGAGCGATAGCATGTTTACAAAAAGAATTATTCCTTGCTTGGATGTTCATAATGGCCGTGTAGTCAAAGGGATTAACTTTGTTGATTTGAGAGACGCAGGAGATCCTGTAGAGGTTGGAGCAGCCTATGATAAAGCTGGTGCAGATGAATTGGTATTCTTAGATATTACAGCATCTTCCGACGCCAGAACGATTAAGCTTGATATGGTACGAAGAGTTGCAGAAACCGTATTTATACCATTTACAGTTGGTGGTGGTATTAGAACAGTGGAAGACTTTAAGATGATATTAAGAGAAGGTGCAGATAAAATAGCTGTTAATACAGCAGCTATATTAAATCCGAACCTGATTAGTGAAGCAGCAGATAAATTCGGAAGTCAATGCGTGGTTGTAGCTATTGATGCAAAACGAAGAACTGACGGTTTGGGTTGGAACATCTATAAAAATGGTGGACGAGTTGATATGGGGATTGACGCCGTGGAGTGGGCAATCAAAGCCTCTGAACTTGGAGCCGGAGAGATCTTACTTACTAGTATGGATTGTGATGGAACTAAAGAAGGATATGATTTGGAATTGACAAGAACCATTTCTGAAAATGTTACCATACCTGTCATTGCTTCCGGTGGAGCCGGCAAAATGGAACATTTTTATGATGCATTTACAGATGGAAAAGCAGATGCTGTTTTAGCGGCTTCTCTATTCCATTATAAAGAGATGGAAATTTCAGAGCTTAAAAAGTATCTTCACCAACGAGGAATTAGTGTAAGAATTTGAGAATAAAATTATTAGATGGATGAAGTATAATCATACTCATCCTTCTTATAGTTTAGGGCATATGGAGAGCTTATTTCCATATATTTGTATTGTTTTAGTAATGGTAGGAATTATATTTTGAAGATTGAAAAGAGGGAATGAATTGGCTGCAATTAATAATGATTGGGTAGAATATTTGGATAAGGAGTTTCAAGCTCCTTATTATAAAGAACTATATCAATTTGTAAAATCAGAATATAACCAACATAAAATATATCCAAATTCAGAGGATATTTTTAATGCATTTCATTGGACACCTTTAAACAAAGTAAAGGTAGTAATACTCGGACAAGATCCGTATCATAATGAGGGACAAGCACATGGACTTTGTTTTTCAGTAAAACCACAAGTAGATATACCACCCTCTCTAGTTAATATTTATCAAGAATTACGAGAAGATCTTGGATGCTACATACCAAACAACGGTTATCT
The DNA here is from genome assembly GCA_023389295.1 of Bacillota bacterium. Lineage (GTDB taxonomy): Bacteria > Bacillota > Clostridia > Lachnospirales > Lachnospiraceae > Mobilitalea. The sequence goes on along the minus strand of JAEWEO010000227.1, from coordinate 6,825 downwards.
AGAAAAATGGGCAAAACAGGGAGTGTTATTATTGAATACCGTTTTAACCGTAAGAGCTCACCAGGCAAATTCACATCAGGGTAAAGGATGGGAGCGCTTTACGGATTCTGTAATTCAAGCTGTAAATGCTCAGGATAGGCCTGTAGTATTTTTATTATGGGGAAGACCAGCCCAAGCAAAAAAGACAATGCTAAATAATCCAAAACATTTGATTTTACAGGCTCCTCATCCCAGTCCATTATCTGCTTATCGTGGTTTTTTTGGCTGCAAACACTTTAGTAAAACAAATGAGTTCCTAAAGCAAAATCATCTTGACCCAATTGACTGGCAGATTGAAAATATTATTAATAAGTAGTATACTTAGCGCAAAATATCATTTTAGGGGGAGAAAGAGTTGGAGTTAGTCAAATGTTCTATGGAGGATTTACCCTTATTAGCATTACTAAACAAACAGTTATATGAGGATGAGAAAAATGACAACATACCTTCTACTGATATCCTTGAACAAAGACTGAAGTTGTTTTTAGACCAGGGTAATGTAGCATATTTATTTATGGATCATAGTGAATTAGCAGGTTATGCCTTAGTTAGAACTCAAGCGACTCCTTTTTATCTTTCTCACTTTTTTATATGTGAAAATAAAAGGCAAAAGCATCTTGGCACAATGGCCTTTCATCAGCTGATGAAGGAACTGGATACCGATACCATTGATTTAGATGTGTTTTGTTGGAATGAACGTGGAAGAGGATTTTGGAAGAGCCTAGGCTTTAAAGAAAGATGCATTATTATGCGAAAAGAATAGTTATTTTTTATAAAAGTAATGTAAACAAAAAAATATAGGTATGAAAAAAGAAAGAACTAATTTTACTTAAGAATTTTGATGTAATAAATCATGGAAACTGCCTTACAAGTTGTAAGAAATCAATGGAAATGACTAAAAGAATTAAGGTATTTATTTATAAAGAGCTGTTGCATTACTTCTTCTCATGTAGTATACCAAGTAACTACAATTAGAATAGGGTAAGTGCAACAGCTCTTTTAAAAGCATATAATTAATAAAATTTTACAGATAATGATAAAAAATATAATATTTGTAGATTACATTTCACTATAAATATTCTCTGGTTCCGGTTGTGGGATTAGCTCTGAAGTCGGTTCAGAGGCTATAAAATCATAATCAAGGTTCTTATAATACATACGTACATATAGGAAGCCGGCTAAAATGACCAAGGTAACGAACAAGCCACCCTCAGGACCGAAAGCACCGCCGTTAAATAGATTAGAAGTTTCAAATTCTGTAGTAATTATTCCTACGGTATCGGTTCCGCTTACTTTAAAGCCATAAATGTAACCTTGGAAGTAGTTCCATGTAATATGGTAGCCGATGCACATCCATAGATTTCCTGATTTTATATACATATAAGCGAATAAGACGCCTACTAGAAAAAGATTAATACAGGGCAAGAGTCCTATGCCTGGATTTAATCCATGAAGTAAAGCAAAAATAATGGAGGATATAATAATAATTACAGGAACATTCCGTGTCTGGCGTAAAACAGACATAATATATCCTCTTCCAAAAATTTCTTCTGCAAATCCAACCATGATATAAAGGAATAAGTATATTAATTGTTGAATAGAAAAGCGAGGAGTCCAGGTAACTACCCTTGCATTACCGGTTAATATTAGTAGAACAAAAACAATGGAAATTGATAACATTCCAAAAAGTAAACCGACAAGTAATTCTTTGTTGTGTTGTTTGATGGAGGTAAGCCCCATATTCGATAAAGGCCGACGCATAATTACTTTCCAAGCGATAATAGGCGTTACAATTAACACAATCTCCTGGAGAAAAGACAGAAGAGTATAAGTCAGATTCATTACTTGATTGCCACGTTCAGTATAAGTTAATAGCTGATAATCAAAATCCCCGTTACTTATTAAAATGACTGTTACTAAAAATGAAACGATACTGGAAATGATACCAATAATAGTTAGGGAAGCTCCCATCATAAATGCTATTTTCCAACCGGAACGAACCCTTCCCTCTTTGTTTTTAAACAATGAACACCCCTTCTTTCCTTCATATTATGATATAGATTAATTAAATGGGTATATAGAAATTGCTCATACTCCTATTCATTGATAGGAATATGGGCAATTACCTTCTATTGATTCATATTCTTAACAGCTGTAGATAACATTAATTTAATTCGATTTAATTGATTTACCTCACTAGCACCAGGGTCATAATCAACTGCAACGATGTTCGCTTGTGGATACTGTCTACGTAATTCTTTGATAACACCCTTACCAACAATATGATTTGGGAGGCAGGCAAAAGGCTGTGCACACACTATATTATTGACGCCGGAATGAATAAGTTCTAACATTTCTCCGGTTAAAAACCATCCTTCACCGGTTTGATTACCGATGGATACAACGGGCTCAGCATATTCTGCTAATTTTTGAATCGGTACAGGAGGAGTAAATCGTTTACTTGCAGCCAGCGCACTCTTTGCAGCAGTTCGAAGCTTTTCTAAAGACCAGATAGTTACATTACCTATGGTAGCAGAGGATTTTTTCTTACCCAAATATTTGGCTTTAAAATTATTATTGTAAGCACTATATAGAAAGAAATCCAATAAATCAGGTACTACAGCCTCCGCACCCTCGGACTCTAATAGTTCTACTAGGTAGTTATTTGCTGAAGGAAGGAATTTAACTAATATTTCACCTACAATACCAACTCTAGGCTTTTTGATATCCTCGTTTAGTGGAAGGTTATCAAAATCTTCAACAATTCCACGTAGGTTCCTTTTATATTCGCCCCAATTTCCACCTTTTTCGATGCTTCTAATGCAGATGTTACGCCATTTATGATGGAGTTCATTTGCAGAACCGGGAACTAACTCATAAGGTCTGGTCCGATATAATACTCGCATGAATACATCGCCATATACCAAAGACTGCATTGCTGTAATTAAAAGCTTTGGAGTAATTTTTAGTCCGGGATTTTTCTCTAACCCTGAGGCACTTAATGAGATAACCGGGATTTGAGACATACCTGATTTTTCCAAGGCCCTTCGAATAAAACCAATATAGTTGGTCGCACGACACCCGCCACCGGTTTGTGTAATCATGATTGCAACTTTATTAAGGTCGTATTTACCGGAGAGTAGAGCATCCATAATCTGTCCAACTACCATCAAAGAAGGATAGCAGGCATCATTATTAACATACTGAAGTCCCACATCAACTGCACGTCGATTGTCATTGGGGAGAACTTCAACATTATATCCGCCACTTCGAAGTGCAGGTTCCAATAAGTCAAAGTGGATAGGAGACATCTGCGGAGCCAGGATGGTATAAGTGTTTTTCATTTCTTCAGTAAAGATTACTCTTTGGTGAGCAGAGGACTCAAAATGACATTCAATATGCTTATTTTCACGCTCACGAACAGCGGACAGTAGGGAACGAATACGAATTCTTGCTGCCCCAAGGTTATTTACCTCATCTATCTTTAATACGGTATAAATCTTACCTGATTTTGTAAGAATATCATTTACTTGATCCGTAGTTACTGCATCCAGACCACATCCAAAGGAATTAAGCTGGATTAATTCCAGACAAGGTTGCGTTCTTACATAAGAGGCAGCAGCGTATAGTCTGGAGTGATACATCCATTGATCCACTACTATAGTAGGGCGATCTACCGTACCAAGATGTGAAATTGAATCCTCCGTTAATACAGCAACACCGTAGGAGTTAATCAGTTCAGGAATTCCGTGATGAATTTCTGGATCAATATGATAAGGACGTCCTGCGAGAACAATACCCTTTTTACCGGAAGCATGTAGATATGCGATGGTTTCTTCACCCTTCTTACGAATATCATCTCTAGCTACGCAAAGCTCCTTCCAAGCATTAGAAGTAGCTTTTTTTACCTCATTCACAGTAATTTTTTGTTTGCCGGCAAAAAGCTCTACCAGTCTTGCTTCCAAAATAGTTTCATTTTCAAAGGAGAGGAACGGATTATCAAACTCTATGGAGGAATCCCTTAGCTCCTCTACATTATTTTTTATATTTTCAGGATAGGAGGTAACGATGGGGCAATTGTAATGATTGTTCGTACCGTCAATTTCTTTGCGTTCAAATGGTATGCTAGGATAAAATATATAGTTAATTCCCTGATCAATTAGCCATTTGATATGTCCATGCACCAGCTTAGCCGGATAGCATTCAGACTCGCTTGGTATAGAATCAATACCCAGTTCATAAATCTTTCGATTGGAGACTGGTGATAGTACAACCTGATAGCCGAGTTCAGTAAAAAAAGTATGCCAGAACGGATAGTTCTCATACATATTAAGCACACGAGGAATACCAACTTTACCACGTGTTGCCTGATCGCTTGGTAAGGAGGGATAGGCAAAATATCGTTCTAATTTATACTCAAATAAGTTTGGTATGTTTTCTACATTCTTTTCTTTACCAAGACCGCGTTCACAACGGTTGCCAGTAATATATTGTCTACCACCGGTAAACTTATTAATGGTTAAGAGACAATGATTCGTACAACGCTTACAACGAGCAAGATTAGTATCAAATTTCAACTCATTAATTTGATCAATTGTCAACATAGTAGTTTCTTCACCATTATAGTGATCTCTTGCAATCAAGGCTGCGCCAAAGGCACCCATGATTCCTGCAATATCAGGTCTTACGGCGTTACAGCCGGATATGAGTTCAAAGCTTCTTAGTACAGCGTCGTTATAGAAGGTACCACCCTGAACAACCATTTTACTACCAAGATCTTTTGGATTTGTTATTTTGATAACTTTATATAGCGCATTCTTAATAACAGAATAAGCAAGGCCGGCGGAGATATCAGCAACGGTTGCCCCTTCTTTTTGAGCTTGCTTAACCTTAGAATTCATGAATACAGTACAACGAGTTCCAAGATCAATTGGATTTTCTGCATATAGAGCAACCTTAGCAAAGTCCTGAACTTCATAGTTTAGTGATTTTGCAAAGGTCTCGATAAAGGAGCCGCAGCCTGAGGAGCAGGCCTCATTGAGTAAAACATTATCTACGGTATTATTTTTTATTTTAATGCACTTCATATCCTGTCCGCCGATGTCAAGAATACAATCAACATCAGGCTCAAAGAAAGCTGCTGCGTGATAATGAGCTACTGTCTCAACCTCACCTTCATCTAACATAAGAGCAGCTTTAATTAATGCTTCACCATAACCGGTAGAACAGGAACGCACAATGGTTGCTTTGTCAGGAAGTAATTCATAAATCTCTTTGATGGAACGGATTGTTGTTTTTAAGGGACTACCATTATTATTGCTATAAAAAGAATATAATAGGGAACCGTCTTCACCTACCAAAGCCACCTTTGTAGTTGTGGAGCCGGCATCAATTCCTAAGTAACAATTACCTTCGTAGTCTTTTAGACTTCCTTTTTTAACTGTATGTAAAGAATGCTTTTCTTTAAATGCTTCGTATTCTTCTTCACTTGTAAATAGGGATTGCATCCGATGGACTTCAAAATCCATCTTAATTCCGTCGGAAAGCATTTGAAATAAGTTGGATAATAACTTTTCGCTTTCGGGCTTGGAATTCATTGCAGCTCCTAGAGCAGCAAATAGATGGGAATGAGTCGGAGCGATTACTTCTTCCTCTTTTAAATTTAAGGTGCGGATAAATGCATTTTTTAATTCACTAAGGAAATGCAACGGACCACCTAAAAAGGCTACATTACCACGAATTGGTTTGCCACAGGCTAGACCACTAATGGTCTGATTTACAACAGCCTGAAAGATGGAAGCAGATAAATCAGGTTTTGTTGCTCCTTCATTAATGAGTGGTTGAATATCGGATTTGGCAAAGACACCACATCTGGCTGCAATCGGATAAATAGCCTGATAGTTCTTAGCATATTCATTTAATCCGGAGGCATCAGTTTTTAATAAGCTTGCCATCTGATCAATAAACGAACCTGTACCACCGGCACAGATACCATTCATACGTTGTTCAATTCCATTAGTGAAGTAGATAATTTTAGCATCCTCACCCCCCAATTCGATTGCAACATCCGTTTGTGGTGCATACTCTTGTAGGGAAGTTGATACTGCAATTACTTCTTGAACAAAGGGTATATCTAAATGTTTGGAGATAGTTAAGCCACCTGAGCCTGTGATAACAGGAGAGATGGTTATATCTCCCAAAGCTTCTTTCGCTTTCTTTATCAAACCTGCTAAGGTTTCCTGTATATTAGCATAGTGACGTTCGTAATCTGAGAAGAGAATATTATTGTTCTCATCGATGATCACTATTTTCACAGTAGTTGAACCTATATCAATACCTAGTTTCTTATTATCAATCATAATATTATCTCCTAACAGTAATACAATAAGCAATTTCTAAAAAATGCTTCCTATATTATACGATACATAATACGTAAGTTCAACAACTTAATTGAGTCGAATTATGAGGGAATAGTGAAAACATTCTTAATTTATGATGGAATTTGTATGACAACTCCATCTGTTTTTAAATAACCAATCCATGTAATCTGAATATATATAGATATATAGAAAGAAAATCGACATTACTTCGTCAGGTGGAAGGAGAATAAGATGTACTGTATCAGCCATATTATTCAAAAAGGAGATACGTTATATAAATTAAGCAGACAATACAATGTATCCATAAATGCGATTATGGAAGCTAATCCTATGATTAATGTATATAATTTAATTGTAGACGAACCCATATGTATTCCTATGAGTGGGACCATGCCAGGAACAACCA
>JAEWEO010000221.1 GCA_023389295.1 Bacillota bacterium | reverse complement strand
AAAGAGAACCATGACCAAGATAAGATATCGGGATATCCTATTAAGAAATCTTACTATAGGAAAACGTATGAATATGATGAGGAGGGTAGTATCTCATTCATCATATACACAAGTACGAGTTAAGGTGTTAGTCTAATAATGTCTTCGTTCGTGTCATTAAGCCACTATATCACATGCATCAATGCTATGAAATAGTGGCTACGACAGAAGATTAGTTGAGAAGTAACGATATAAAATTATTACTATATAGTAGTGTCTAAAATAGAAGATTAGCTGAGGAAGAAATATTAAAAACATTGATAGGAATTAGAGGTAAAAATTCTCATGATAAATGAATATCTATATTACTTATTTAGTCTAAATAGGCAGCAGTTTATATTGATTATAATCATTTACATAATGATCACGATAGGTGCGTACGTTTTTCTTGTAATCCTGGTGCATGAGTTTGGTCATTTACTTTGCGGACTTATAACCGGATATCAATTGATCTCATTTCGAGTTCTTAATATGTCAATATGTAAAAATGAAGACTCACTTAAATTAACCTTGTGCAAATTTCACAATTCAGATGGGCAATGTTTAATGTGTCCACCAGATTACAAGGAAAGTAAATCTCCTTTTTTCTTATATATGATTGGGGGGTCACTATTTGATTTTGCAATGTTTTTGATATTTTTCCAATTATCCCAAAGCTTATCCTTAAGCTATGAAATACGTATGCTGCTGTTGGTATTAGCACATATAGAATTTCTTGGATTTATAATTAATATTATTCCACATAGATTTAATGGGGTCATAAGTGATGGGCTAACTGTGTTACTAATGCTAAAAGATAAGAACGCAGTAAGATGTTGGTACCAACATGCTCACTTATATTTTGAATTATTGAATGGAAAAACTTATGGTGATATAGAAGAAAACACATTTGAAATACTTCAAAAGTACGATTGTGACTTATCGAATGAACTAATAGCCATGTTTAAATTAGAACAGTGTTACTATCTTATGTATCATAAGAAATGGGACGAAGCACTACTAATGATAGAGGAGATAGAAAGATACAATAAAACATTTGACTCTATCGTAAAGCCAGAGAAGCTATTTATATTGATTAAACTGAAAGAGAGCTCTTCTTATATAGATGTTTTATATAGAAATTATTACAAATGGATTAAAGTTAAGAAGATTGCCAATATACATTTGGAACGGATTAGATTGGCGCATGATATTTACTTAGGCTTGGATAAAACTGATAGTAGGAATCAGCTTAAAATATTTATGAGCAAATTAGCTAGCCATCCTAATAAAGTTGAGGCAATATTTAATACTATGATGTTGAGGGAACTGTGAGTGATATAAATAGGATAAGAGGCAAATATGGATGTATTTGGAAGATTAGTGGCGGCATTTATAGCCGTCACAATGATATTGATCAGCCCATTAAAGTATATAGCTCAAACTCAGGAAGAGGCAATTGAAGATGTTATAAGTAGACATACAGCGGAATTTGCTGATGAAGCAAGGCATAAGGGAAGTATCACGCTGGATAGTTATGAGGACTTAATATCTAAGATGGATCGTACCGGAGAATTATTTGATATAACGATAGAAGCTTCTCATCCCGTTACAGGAAAAGAGATAGCCGAGAAGGAAGAAGAAAAAGAAGTTCAAACACCTGCAATTAAAACCTCCTATGTGGGCAATATAGAGGTTGAAAACTCGATAAATCTTATGGCGAGCCATACTCATTCAAATGCATGCTATACTGGGCATAGACATAGTAGCAGTTGTATACTACAGAGTGAATATTCGGCATTTTCTACTCAGCCAGTTGCTACAACATTTTGGGGAAGAGTTGTCTATTACGAAAATAGAGGAGTAAAGTATGTTTTTCTATATTGTAAAAAATGTAGCGAGGAGATTGGACTTATTGCACGAAATGATAATGGGTGGCAGGCTGATGCAAATATTGCAGCATGCCCTAAAATATTTCAAACAAATTTTCAGACTTATTGGTTTGGTAGTTATGCAAACTGTATTACACCTAAGTACAATTTTGATAGTAAAGGACAAAATGGATCTTACACTCTGAATCCGGAATGGGGGACAGCAGTAGCGGCTTTTAATAACCTTGGTAGTATTGTAGCTACTTGGAACTACTCTACTTATTCCGGATATTTTGAAGTGACGGCAGAAAAGTTAGATGCCTTAGGGTACTATTATGAATCCGGTTGTCCGGCTGAAAATTCCATTAACAAATCCAATGCCCAAGTTGGTTATCAGCATTTATATTCTCGGTGTTCTTTTTTTTACAACGCTCTAGGTAACATTCAATATAATTTTTTGAAAGAAGATACTACCCCTATCTGTAGTCAAGTAGTAACTAGCATCACACCCACGAATCCAACGCAATCAGTATCTCTTGGTAATTCTATAGTCACAACTGCAACAGCTACCTATCTTGATGGGCATACGGGAACGGTTAGTTGTACCGTAACGGGTTATAATCCGAATACTCTAGGTAGTCAAACAGCAACTTTAACATATACAGGATTAGTTGGAGATGCAAAAACAAGTGGAACGAGAACGTGTACAGTAAATGTAACCGTAGTAACCGCTAATTATCCAACTGGGTTGACGGTAACTCCTTCTTCCTATGACGTATATGATAATAAGGAACCTACGTATACGGTTGTTGTTAATTATAAAGATGGTTCAACTAAAACAATTACGACAGGATTTACTAAGACCGGCTGGACGACAGGAATTGGCCAAAAATCAGTAACTTTTACCTATACGGAGAATGGATATACAGTTACTTATACATTAATTATTAATGTCTTACCTAATCTGACAAGCATTACAGCAGCTCCAACTTCCCAGCAGATTAAAAGATATGAGAAGCCATCGTTTACGGTTCAAGCATTTTATGAAGATGGAACCAATAAAACTATTTCAAGTGGTTATATCATTACAGGTCTCGATACGAGTTTACTGGGATCTCAAAATGTTACGATATCCTATACGGTGAATGGTAAAACTAGAACTGCTACTGTCCAGGTGATTGTTAATAAACTGAATACAACGTGTCCTATTTGCGGAACTACCTATGAGCTAAATGATGAAAATATCGATGAAGGTTGCCCAACTTGCGCAACTAGAATAACAGAAATCATTGTATCACCAACCAATGTGAAAGTACATAAAGGTGAGGAATTGCCTATTGGTGTGATTGCCGTATTTCAGAATGGATTAAGCGTAACAGTAAATGGATGGACCAGCAATTATGATCCCAATATGATTGGTATAAACGAAGTAATTGTTTCCTATCAAGGATTTGAAGCTGTTATTTATGTAGAAACCATTGCAAATGAAGTGGTCTGTCCTATTTGTGGTAGAGAATACAGTCTTGAGGATGATGGGACAGATAATGGATGCCCTTATTGTAGTAAGGAATTAGTTAGTATTGATGTATTAGAAGAAAGTGTGGAGATAGAAATGTTTCAGCCACTTCCGATTAATGTCATCAGTACATTCAAAGATGGACATATGGAAGTAATCACGGATTGGTCATCGGATCTATTGGCAGATACTCCGGGAACTTTCGAGGTAACTGTTTTCTATCAATCGGTATCAGATATTCTTACGGTTACTGTCCTAAGTGATGATAGAATAACGTGTGAATATTGTGGACTAGAGTATATTGGTATTGAAAATCCGAACGGGTGTCCAGTTTGTTCTAAGACAATCGTATCGATTGAAACAAAATTAAGATATGGAGGCAATCAAGTACTGTATAAAAGTCAGTTAAACCTTGAACTTACTCTTATATATAAGGATACACATCGTGAAGTAACCTTCACCGGTTATATAGTCACTGGTTATCAATCAGAACAACTTGGAACACAAACGGTAACGGTGTTTTATGAAGCCCTATTCACCACACTCACGATTGAGGTTATAGCAGGACCGGCTAAAGTTATTTGTCCGAGTGGTCATGAATATTATCTTGAAGAAGACGGTACAGATAAAGGATGCCCCTATTGTAATGAAGATACTGATAAAAATAATGCTATTTTCTATTTTGACATTACTTTTACAAATGAGATTGTAAGTATCCTATATGAAGATGGTGTTTATTACTTGAATAGTGGAGATTACTTAACCGTTGAAGTTGTTCAACGAGATGTCTCAATTCGATCAAAGCTCGCTAAAATGCCATTTTTTAATGAGAACATTCAGAAAAAGAAGAGATATATTTTTGGTGGGGAGGTAACATAATGCGTAATTATTTTGAGCAGATCGTTGATATTGTGTTAACCATTGCGATTATTTTTCTTGTACCTCTCATATATTTCGGGCAAAAAAGTGATATTATAATACAAACCTTAGCTTCAGAAAGCACAATTTCTTTCGGTAATGAAATTAGGAGTAAAGGATATTTATCAAAAGATATGTACGACAACTTTTTAATGGACTTATCTAATACAGGCCTATTATATGAGGTAGACCTCGAGCAGCGACATACGGTATATGAACCTGAGTACCGTATGCGTACTGCAGACGAAATAATAGAAGAACAGGACAAAGCATATACGGGAAGTAATATTTATACCTATAGGCCTGTAAGAACAGAGATACCTTACGTGAATGATCCTGTAAATAATGGAACATTGAATTCTGAAACAAACGAAAGCGTATTAGCTTCTGCCGTGAATACTCCAGCATCAGCTTCTCATGTTCATACAGATGATTGCTATGGAGGTCACAGACATGATGGAGCGATGAGTTATACAACCTTACATAAACATGATACAAATTGTCTCAAATATGCTGCAGCATACCTTACCTATGCTACTTGTTATAACTGTAGTAAAAGGTACTTAGAAAATCAAGTATTTTATTACTGGGATGATAATAATAACCGAGCTGTTTTTAGTAGTGGACATACCTACACAAAGTGCTGGTACTGTGATTCTACAAGAGGTGGATATGGCCAAGCAACTACTACAGCTTATGGATGGTCCTGTGGTTTTAACAAAGATATCGATGGGGACGGGTATACCGATGATGTAGGGAAAGAAGTGGCATATTCCTATACACTGTCAGCTCCACCGCCGCAATATTATCGTTATCCCAGTCTTAATGATGGTTCTAATCAGATAGTAAATAAGGGCATGACTTATAAAAATGGATGCTATACGTACCATTTACATGGATACATTCCAATGTATTCAAATTCATGGCACCCTTCACCTTATGGTCCTTTAAACGATATAGCGGGTGTAGGAGGGGCAGAAAATAACTGTAGACTTCCTGATAGATTTACCTTTTATTTGTGGCATGATGATTATGGAGATATGTATACGCAAATTACATACAAAACTGAAATTCAAGCCGATGAATCTGTATTGTTTAAATTTGAATCTTGCTACGGATTTGACAATAATTTATGGTGTCCAAGAACATTAACTTGGTCACAGCTCTACAACTACTTTCTGTATTCATCAAGATTTTTAGATTTTTGCCGTACCTATTATAAATCTGATTATTTATATGGTATAAGCTCCTCAGACTTAATATTAAAGACTTCTTATAATACCAATAATGTAAATAAGTGTTCACTTACATCGGGCTGGTATCCAAATTGTGGACAAACTCAGAGTACAAATCTTTCTTGTGATAAGCTGATGATATCAATAACACCGACGCATCCGGTTCAAACGGTAGCAATTGGAGATCCATTAATCACTACGGTAACAGCAACTTACGCAGATGGTTCAACCAAGGTATTGGTAGCAACATCTACTTTTTCCACCAATGCGATAATACAAAATACACAAGCTCCATTGACATATACTTATAGCGTTGATGGTATTTCATACTTCAAATCATGTAATATTACTGTAACCGTTATACCAAGAAGCAAAACCTGTGTAAATGAACATATGTATAATCTTAAGACTGATGGTAGTGATCCTGGTTGCCCTTACTGCAAGTCATGGCTTAGAAGCTTAGCTATGACTTATCCTACAACTGGAAGTATGACAATATATAAGGGAACAACTTTATCTGAAAATGGTGTTACCTTACTTGCTACCTATTTGGATGGACATACGGAATACTTATACAATGAATATGTTGATAATTTGGATAAGCAGTATGTGGGAACTCAAAATGTTACACTAAGTTATAAAGGTAAGTATGTTTACCTTACGGTAATTACGAAACGAAATCTAACGAAATGTACTACCTGTAGTCGATTTTATGAGCTTTACCCTGATGGTAGTGACCCTGGCTGCCCATATTGTCTTAGTCGAACACCAATATTTACAGGTAATGTAATGGAATATGAGACTAAATATTTTGATAAAGATATATTGAAAGAGCTATATGAGGGTAGCGGCACCTATTACTTTACAAACAGAGATTCAATCGTTATCGATGTTAAGAATACAAAAGCAAGTATGAGCCAAAATCTTATGAAACTTATTTTTAAGGGATTGGGAGAAACTAATATTCAAGTAGTGGATGCAGGGTACATACGTGAAAATGGAAGCATGACGAAATAAATCAGGAGGTTATGTTAATGAAGAGTTACCATTTTGCACTTGTTTTCATAGCGATTTTTGTAGTTGTGCTAATAACCACAGATATCAAAACGGATAATCTGAAAGAAGTAATTGAGAATAAAGATGAAATTAATCGGAACCTAGAGACCGCCCTTGATGATGGAGTAACGAATCTAGCAGAGGTTGATAACAGTAATAATATAAGTATTAATAAAGAGAATGCAGTAAATAGCTTCTTTATGTCTTTATATTCCTCCTTCGGGATATTTTCTGATAAGGAGTCTCAAGAAAAAATGAACCTATATATACCTGTAGTTATTGTTACAATGGAGGATGGTTACTATGTTTTTTATAGTGATGAGTATATTGGTCTGGATGGTAAGACTTATGTCTCAAAGCGGTGGTCAGAAAAGTTACCCTATTATTATGAGGATAGTGACTTCATTTATAGTTTTTCACTGGGGAATTTGGTAACCGTATATGATAAGAATGAAATTATTCAGTCAGAAACGTTTGAGAGAATTTTCAGTATGGACTATCATGATTTTCGAGAAAATGAAGATTTTACTAATTACAAAATATCAAAACCGAATAGTATTTTACTTAAGGATGAGGCATTTGAGCTAGTACGAAAAGGTAGTATTATTCGGAGTATTGAGGAAGCGATGGCTTATTATACTAGTAGACATAATAATATAGCAGCTCAGTATGGTATAACTTATAACTTCTCATTACCAGGAAACAATGATAAGGAATGGGTACCGTATATAGATGATGTAGGAATGTATGTAGTTTTCCAAGGATATCCTTATGGCAACCAAATGGGAGAAACATATAACCGGGTGGCGTCATCCGGAGCCAAAATATCGAAGGATAAAATGTATTATATGGAGCAAAAAGGCTGGTATCTAATCTACCATAAGGCATCCTGTCCTGAATTGTTAAAGGATGGTTTGATTCTATTTGATGAACCTTATTATGATCCTAAGGCTTGTATTGATCTTGGTAGCTACCAATGCAATATTTGTATTCCAAATAGTGTATCCGCTCCAAATATTTCTTATTAATATAATTCTTTACTTATGTTACTAAAATATGCTACTAAATATTATAACTAACATTAACTAACATTAACTAACATAAAGTGTTATGAATGGACTTTATATTAATTCAAAAAGTGAATATCATAAAAACGGTTTGAAAATAGAAGAAGGACATACTTATGATTTGTATAATATTAGAAGAAAATGTTGCAAAATTTTACATAATATGTTAAATTATAAGTGTTAATTACTTTTGTGCTATTTTATTCTTCTTGAACGAATAGAAAGGTAATTTGTATTAGGTTCTAGCCGTTTTGGTTAGAGCTTTTTTATTTCTATATATGAGAAGCGATTTGCAAGAAGGGAGGCGGCTTGTAAAAAGACATTTCAAAAATTGATTTATATTATTTAGCCAAGTTTATAATAGGGATATTTTAAAGAATACGGGTTATCTAAAACAAGGGAGGTCTTGGAATGGAAAAATGGAGGAAAGTGATATCGAACCTTATCATAGTGATGTTTATAGTAATATCAGTATTACATACACAAAATAAACATGTAGAAGCGGTAGCAGATTTTATTTCTGTAGAAGCTTTTGCGAAAGCTCTTGCAATTGAATTAGACCTAGATCCGGTAAAAGGATCCAATAATTCTGATTATGTTAATGCACTATTGGAGACAGGTATCATTGATAAAGGTGAAATAAGTAATTATAAGAGTAATCTAGTACGGGCGGATGCTATGGTATTTTTAAATCGTGCGGACCAATACCTAAACGGAGATAATCTTAATGCTGATCTAGTACAACTAGCCATAGACAAACGTATCTCAGACATTAGCACAGTAAAAGCAAGTAAGAGATCGGATATTGCTAAAGCCTATGTTAAAGGCTTCCTAAAAGGATATTCAAATGGAGCTTATTCTACACACCGTAATCTAAAGCTAAAGAGTAGAATTACAAAGTCAGCAGCTCTTGATTGCATTAAGATGCTTAAGGACGAGAGTAAAAGGGCAAAGATCAGTCCGGATGGTCAATTGATTAGGACTACCAATCTACCAAAGTATGCGAAATATTATCCATACATCCTTGCTAGCTTTCCAAATTCGTATTATGACTGGAAGTTTACGTACGAGGACATTAAAGCATGGGATGAGAATGGGAATCCGTATAAGTTGAAAAACCTTATAGATTACGCTGCGCCGGTTGATGTAACTAAGGTCGAGAAATACAATATTAAAGTAAATAAAGAATTATACCTGAATATCTGGGTAGAAAAGGTACGAAGTTATATGGAACATACCTTTAATGTAGACTACAGAGATATTGGAGATAAGTGGATTGATGAAGTAGCTAGTACACATTTTTATTACAATACCTATACCTATGAACCTTCATTAAGGAGAGATCTTAAAAAATATGTTGAATATGTAAAAGAGTATAAAACTAGAATTGAATATGATACCATCGCTGTCGATGGATCTACATTATATTTTTACAATGGTAAATATTATCTTCGAACTTATGTAAAATATCGTATTGTCTCAACAGATATTAAATCGGAGATGGATACTAATACTCTTGCCAGATATCAATGGCATAATAGACTTCTTTTTAGTGGTGATTGGGTAGACATAAGGGGATTTAAAAAAGGAGTATGGAGGGAAGGACATTATGATATTTCTCTATCTGATATGGAGACAGCTGATGGCACTAATCTAAGAGTAGCAAATGCCTTATATATGGATGGTTATTATAGATCTAGAAAGGTTGAGTAATATGGTAAGGAGTATAAGAAAATCAAATCTGTATTACATATTCTTATTTCTTTTGATTAGTTTTCTTTTATTATTAACTAATTCTAGAAAAGTTAGAGCATCAGAGAATTGGATAGAACCAAACGATGGAGAAGATTCCATATACGCAAGATCAGATGTATATGAAGATAGTATTGAGGAAATTTTATTTCATAGTAAGAGAACTAATGATAATTATTACGAAACAAAAAACTACTTTGTTATGACTCGAAAACCTTATAACAGAGAGCAAAAAATGACCTCTACGTATAATTCTTCTATAACCGAAACTGCTCAAATTTCTAGAAAAATTCAAGATGAAATTATTGGAAATGAAGTAAAATCCATCTGTACCATGACTAGAGAAGACTTTATGAAGGCGGTAACTGAACTTGGAATTACCGCAGATGAGATTATCAAAAATGGTGGTTCCATGACTGTTTATTTGCACACAACCTTTGATGTTTATGAAGGAGGAGAGTTTAGAGAGACCGTATTCGGCTGCCAAGAAATGTTGGCAGCCGGTTACAAATATTTCGGATCCTCTGGGTGGAGCGATGAAACAAAAAAACGAGTATGGCATTTCTACAATATGCCTTATATATTAACTGCTACAAATATTTTTGATGTTAAAATAGTGGCGCTAGACAAGGCTACTAATATGGAGATCAAAGATCTTACTCCATCGTCATCGGCATATAATAAAGCGGTTTTTAATCAGCCTTACCTCTACAATATTCAAAGCTCTAATAATACGATAACTTATAATGGACAAACCTATAAATTTAATAATCAATGGAAATATTCATATATAAAACGGGGAGCCACCAATACTATAACGTCAGGAATTAGCGATGCATTGAATAATAAAATAGAATTCAAAAAAATGCCGGATGCAGCAAGTATGACGATCTATCTTTTGTATGAAAAAGAAGTTACACAATATAATTATAAGATAGTAGCGGTGGACAAGAATAATAACGAGCTTGGAACTTTAAAGAGTTCAACCAGTACTCAGAGTGGAAAGACAGTTACTTATACAATAGCTACTAAGCCAACTTTCAATAAGAAACAGTATAATTACCAGAACAAATGGTATTTAACATATACTGAAAAAAGTGGTGCAAAAAAGACAGAGGCTAATAAGAGTGGGAATATTAATCAAGTAATGCCGGTAGCTAAAGATAATTCTACAGCTATTTTTTATGTTGTATTTGATAAAACAACCGTTACAGAACCACCGACACCTCCAATTACTCCTCCGGTTACACCAACACCTTCCATCCCACCGGTTGAGGTTCCGGAAGCTAATTTTGAATCAATGCCTTTTACAACGGTAGAAACAGCAGGAGTATTGAGAGCCGATATTAGAGATGCTGAAAGATTTACAGCAACTGCCGGAGTACCTACTATTGAGAGCTTATACGGACAGGTTGAAGCAACACAGTATTTACTCGGTTATAGTTTTGAGAAAAAGGTAGGAAAGAAATATTATACCATAAAGGTAACAAAGAACTATATTCTTCAATGGTATTCCGCAACTCCTAGTTCTGCAGGTGGCAGTAAGTTAGTTACACAAACGGTTCCTGTTACGCAAAATGTTACGGTAGAGAGAGCCTATGGCTATTGGCAGATCAATAACTTCGAGTGCTATAAGATAAATAATGCAGTCATAAGTAATTATGCGCTTCCTGGGGGATCAATTACGATGACACCAAATTATAGTTATTATAGTCCTCCAACTGTAGCAATTAGTCAGTCCTTGAATGAGGATAACCATATTATTGCGCCAGCTGAAGTAACGAATGGGATAATTTTACCTAGTGAAGTTATTGCAGCTCCGGAGAGTCAAAAAACTACAAAGCCGTCCATACCCAAGGAAGATTTTAGCTACCAGGCCAAAACTATGACAGGTAAAATCAAAGTTAAGAGTGATTATGTATCTTTCAATGGGTCAACAATCATGAGTAATTCAGTAGTAGAAACGGAAGCTCCAGACCTAAATTTATCTGGAATATCACAATGCTATTCCTTAACAGATCGAAATGTATTATATAGCCCCAATCATATCATTGAAGCTACGAAAAAGAATGGTATATATACAACGTTAGGAACCCTAACCTACACGAAAGTAGCCAAGGCCGGTTCTTTTAAAGGGGACACATTACAGTATAATATTAATGGATTGAATAATGTCGTGATACATACTCCGGTGGTTTGTTATGCTTCTATGATCGCTGATAATGATCCCTATGTACAGTTGATTAATCCCACAAGAGGTTATGTTCAACTAGTATTAGACCCAGATTCTAGATTATCTGATTTTACTATTCATATCTCAAATACAAACTTTCATACAGGGAAGCAAGGGTATTTTACAAGAGACTTCTCAAAATCCATTAGAGATCCTTCCATTTCCTATATTTCTATTGCAAATCTACTTTTAAAAAATCAAGTAAAATTCCCCTTTGATGTCTATATTGATAAAGGAACAGCGTATGTTGACTCTGACGATGATTTTATAAAGACCGGCACATGGATAACCATTGATCGGAATACTCCTAGATTTTATTTGCCTATGACGGTAAATGAGGGCGTTTATACGGTGAATTTTAGGACAATTTCAGTAAATGGAGAATTCAACTTAGTAAATACCGAAATTCATGCAAATACTCAATTAACGAATTATGTAGCAACGGATAGCATTACAGTCGAAATATCGGGCAGAATGTATGGACTAAAAATCTATGATATGTCTGATTATCCCATGTGGGAAGAGGTTTTTCGAGTAAAAAACTCATTAGATTTAAAGAAAAATAATTCTAATTATACGGATGGTACTACCCGAGAGACTTTCAATAGTGGTAGATATTATACCTATACAATTGGAACCAATGATCAATATGGGAGAGATACCGGAAGAAGTAACAAATATACCTTACCTCTAGTGAACGGTAGTCATCCTAAGTATAAGAATGTAGGAATCTTGAAAACGGGATATCTCTTCCGATGTTCGTTAGATACCATTGGAAATATGTTTTCGGATGCCTGTCAGATTTCTATCAAACCTACTTTCTATTACGTTGATAAAAATGGTAAGAATAGGGTAGCAGTAGATCTGTATTATACGGAATCAATCAATAAGAAGACATATCAGTTAGTAAAAGTAGGATCTGCACGTGACCAAACGAATATGAAGAGTGTTAGTACGGGAGATTTGTATTTGGGTATTCCAAAGAAGGAATTAAAGCAAACGGCCAGATTGCGCGGATTATCCTATAGTGCCTTTACATCAAAGTATTCAGCTATGTTTCATTTCTCTGATATCCGATTAAATTGGGCTTTCAGAACCTATATTAATTCATCTTATCTTGATAAAATCAAATCTTATTCTTCTTATGATGCATTGAAAGCAAAAGGAATTACAGAAGGAGATATACAGGAGCGTATGCAAAGGTGGTATGGACAATACTATATACCTAATGAAATTCATGTTGTTGAAAAAGGATTTGATGTAATGGACTATGCAGATAAGCATGGAATTGACTATAAGGAAAATTTCTGGCTAGAGGAAGGCTATATTATTGTTAACTTTTCAATCGAAACAATAGGGCAAAATGGAAAGCGTCGATTGAGCTATATTAATTCCAATAATTGTCGTGAGAACAATCAGTGTAGCATGTGGTTATTAGAGGGACCTATTCTAAGTAAGACCAGTTATAAAGGGCCCATATTTAACTTCTATGCAGGCGATGTCATGATTTATTATGCAAATAATAGAATGGCGGAAGATTATTCACCAGGAGCTATATATTAAAAGATAAAGTGCCAAACAAGGTAAACTAAAAGTCCACGAATCACCGTATGTGAATTCGTGGACTTTTAAGACTAGCTAATCAACATTAAGTTACAATCATTGGATGTAATGACTAGCTAATCAACATTATCTTAGAATAACAATGTTTCTTTTGTATCATTTCATTCTTAGTTATCAAATAACTTCTACATAATCTTAATTATTTCCTAATTAGCATCACGAAATGCCTGCATTTCAAATAGAGTATAATGTTGCTTCAAGGTATCATTAAATGAGTATGTGCCTCTTAGCATTAGTTCTTCTGTTCTTTTGTATGGATATTGAAAAGGATGAGAGTGATGCACATAGTTCATAATATTATTGGTTATCCATTGTTCCTCTGGTAGTTGAACTTGGTACAATACATATCCCCTCTGATTGTTGGAGCCAAAGGGGTAGTTAACGGCACCACTAATCTGTCGGTTTTCCTCTGCGACAAACATGCTGTAAGAGGTGACTTCCTCACATTTTATTCTAGGGATAGGAGCATAGAATTCTTCTGAATCCTTCTCATAGAGCAATGTACCATTCAATAGGTCTATACTTTCGTCTCCCCAGATAGTAAAGCCATCTTGCCAGTAGGCTTTTTTATCCTTCCAATTGAAATGTACAAACACATAGACAAGGTTATCTGGCATTTCAAGATATACTGTTGTAGCATATAATCGATCAACGCCTGTTTTGTGGTAGGAATAATTAGTTCTTAATTGCGGAGAGTTAAATTCCAATGTTTCTTCAAATGAATCAATCAATATGACATCATCCAGCATTTCTAAATCGTTGTCAGCAATATCCAAAAGAACATTTTCAGGAAAGCCTAATTTCATGAGTTTCTCTCGTATATACGATCTGGCTATGGGCACCCGCTTTACTTCCTCCAATTGAATATGGTTGAAGTAGATACAACTAACAGCCACGAAGATAAGACAGGATAGAAAGTAAATGAGTGCATTCACCTTTTGCATTTTACTGATACATGGTTTATTAAAGGAATAGGTCAAACGATTTAAATCATTAGCCGTCAAGTAGAAAGAAAGTATTATCATAAGACAGAAGAAGAGGACAGCAATTATCAAAATCCAACTGTATATGAGGGGAGTCATCGTACATACGGCTATAATGATGGTCCAAATAGCGACTGATAATAGTGGATCATGATTTTCTGTGAGGTCTGCTTTCTTATAAACAGTCCTTAAGGCACTTCGAAATATGAGAATCAGAGTAATTTGATAGGCAACTAGAATGACTGGGAGAACGATTTGCCCATCTTTAAATATATTAATTGGGGTAGCGTTAAGGATTAGCTGTATGAAATGTAAAATCAATTTAATAGCAACCAGAATCCATGAAATATAAAACCAGCGGTTTTCTCTACGGAAACTATGAAATCCAAGGTATAATAGAATGACACCTATGGTAGGAAGGAGATATTGTAAATATAAAAAGTTTAATGTGAAGTAACTAAGAATATATCCCCAAAAGATATAGAGAATAGGTTGACTCCAAGGAATCGTTTCTTGATCTGCTGGTTGAACTATGTCATCTTCTTGCCTAATATATTCGTCTTCCTTCATAGAAAATCCCCTTTCATCTAATCGCTTTATAGAGGCAATTGCAATATCTATACAGCTTCGCAATCATCTAAATCGCTTTATATAATACTATAATATACCAATAGTTCATTTGATGTAAAGGGGAGATAACTCTATTATAAAAGGAAACATCAATCTTATAAAAATTTATGGGGAAATAGAATGTTCTAACAAAATTAAAATAATTATTGGTAATAATCTATATAGTGTGATAAAATAGTTCAAAATTATTTATCGAGTTTCAAATATTATCCTAAAATAATAGGGAGGAAGGGTGACAGTATGGAGCAGAAGGGAACTAGGAGGATTGAGACAGAACGACTAGTACTAAGAAGATTTACATTAGATGATGCAGAAACGATGAACAAAAATTGGGCTAGTGATACAGAGGTGGTCAAATATCTGACCTGGCCGGCACATTCAAGTGTAGAAATCTCGAAGAAGGTAATTCAAAGTTGGTTGGAAAATTATGATAAGGATAACTACTATGAGTGGTGTATTGAGCTAAAGACCATTGAGGAAGCCATTGGTAGTATTGGTGTTGTACATACGAATGAAGATATAGGCTCTGTAGAGTTTGGTTATTGCATAGGGCGTAATTTTTGGAATCAAGGTATTACCTCGGAAGCCTTATCTGCACTTATTAAATTCTTCTTTGAGGAAGTTAAGATCAACCGAATTGAAGCAAGGCATGATCCTGAAAATCCTAATTCCGGGAAAGTAATGGAGAAATGTGGCCTTCGATATGAAGGCACCAGAAGAAAAGCCGATAAGAACAACAGGGGTATTTGTGATGTCTCTTTGTATGGAATGTTAGCAGAAGATTATTTCCATTCAAAATGATTAATCGGTATTTCAGTTGATTTTGCAATTAAGGATTTGAGTTAATTGAAGCATGGATTAACTTTATATAGCTTTTTTTATATAACCGGGAGTAAACAAACCAACGAATGGTTCGTTTACTCCCGGTTAATACATAATTCAAAAAATGTCTATGATGTTGACATTTTTGAAGCCGATTGGGTTTACTAAATTATTCTTGAGTCTCCATTCCTGCCATCTTAGCTCTGAATTTTTCCATATCTAATTCTTCTCGAAGGGTTATCTTTATCTCACCAAGTTCTACACCGCTCTGTGCAAAGTAGAGCTTCAAATAGCAATTTGGCTGGAACATTAAACCTAAGTCACGTGTTTCTTCTATCCATTGGCCGTTTGTCCCATTTATTGTAATGGTTGAAAGAATCCTTCCACCTAAGAATATAGTTATTGGAATTTGAGCTAGTTCACCAGAATAGGATTTTAGTTTTAGAGTAATATCATAAAAACCTTTCTTTGCAAATGTCAAAGCAAATAGATTGGAGGAACCTCTCTCAGTACTCAAATCTGATAAATCTAAGGAAAGGCCATCCTCTATTTGTTGATAGACTAAGTCAAAGAGTTGAGCATCTTCACTATGATTGCTTTCCTCGGATGCTTTCTCTTCGTCACTTAATCTTCCAAGAGAGCGTTCCATAACCGGAGAATTCATACAAAGATAACAGATATTGGAGGCGTTACGAATGAGCTCCGCTCTTGTTATGATACCCTTATTTAAACTTTCTTTTAAGAGATCGCCCCCGGAATTTTTCTCTGAGTTTTCGACTACCATGTACAAGTCATTTTGAGCCCTAACCATGTATTGGGTATTGATGTTTGAAGCAACATCTTCATCATCCTCGTTCATATCAGCCCACCAGTCAGTCATAACAGCTCCTGAAAATCCCCATTCTTTTCTAAGAATAGTGGTAAGAAGATCATAATTTCCTGCTGACCAGATACCGTTTATAGCGCCGTAGCTTGTCATGACTGAATAAGCTTTGCCTTCTTTTACAGCAATTTCAAAGCCTTTTAAGTAAATTTCTCGTAGCGCTCTCTCTGAAACTACGCTGTCAGTCGTACGGCGATGAAATTCCTGGTTATTGCATGCAAAATGCTTGATTGTACCTGTAACTCCAGATTCATGCATGCCAATAAGACAGGCAGCTGCCATCTTGCCAGTCAGAAGGGGATCTTCTGAAAAATACTCAAAGTTTCGTCCGTTCAATGGATTTCTGTGAATGTTTAAACCTGGTCCGAGTAAAGTATCGATGCGGTTCTTTCGTAACTCTAAACCTTCCATAACATATAAATTCTTTACTAACTCAGTATTAAAAGAACAGGAGAGACATGTTCCGCCGGGCATACTAAAACCATATGCTCCACTATCCATGCGGATGCCAGACGGTCCGTCAGCACAGCATCCTACCGGTATACCGTAGCTCAATAAACGATCAGTCACACCGCCAAAAGCTCCCGCGGTTCCTGGGGTAACTTTCGGAGAACTCATTCCTTCGCCTCTGGACAGATGAATCAAATCATCATCTGTAAGCTGTGCAAGGAATTCATCCATGGTTACCTTTTGCTCCATCACATCCACAAGCTTATATCCTTTATCTCCGGTATGTGGTATATCCATCGGGCGACCATCTGATATCCTCTGTTGCAAGTTTACAGTACGAAGAGGTACATCTTCTTGCTGGAGGGTTAAACCTTCCATAGTCTTTTTGAGGGCGAATCTTTTAAAGGCTATCTTGGGAGCTAGTGCTTCTTCAAGTTTTTGTACAACAATCAATTCTGGAATATCAAAACTACCTGCGAGCACAGCACTTCTTACATCGGATCCAACATAAAATTCATATGTACCAGCTTCTAGAATATAACAAGATTTATTACCGCTTATTCCGCTGTCATCATAAGAGGCGAGGGTAGATAAAGGAATAGTCATTTTCATGATTTCGAAATCACCAGGTTTAAGCTCTGCTGTTTTTCCAAAAGCTTTCAGTTCTCTGACAGGTTTACCTAAGTAACCCTGTGGAGCAGAAGAGTAAACTTGAATGACTTCCTTACCTTTAACATCTCCAGTATTGGTAACTTTCACTTCACATATGATAGAACCTAAATCTCCCGGCATCAATGGTTCAAGAGGTGAACAGAAAGATACAGTTTGAGTCGCAAAGGTAGTATAAGAGAGACCAAAGCCAAAGGGATACAAAACCTTGTTTTTTGCTACGGATTCAAAATAACGATAACCCACATAGATATCCTCGGAATAATAATTGCGTTTTTTATCACCATAGTATGGTGTAGAAGGATAATCTTCAATGTCATATGCAATTGTATCGCTCAACTTACCGCAAGGTGTAACAGAACCGGATAATACATCAACGACTGCATTACCACCTTCCTGTCCCCCATGCCAGGCATATAATACGGCAGAAGGGTTATATGTATTTACCCATTTCATATCAATAATATTACCAACGTTTAAAATAACACAAACACGCTGAAATTCTTTGCAAACCTTACCAATCATTTCTTCTTCCATATCAGTTAGAAGATAACTTCCCTTTTTAGGAGAATTATCTTTGTCCTCACCTGCGGTACGACCAATGATTATGATTGCAATATCAGACATGGACGCAGCTTTTGAGACAACCTCATCCGTTAGTGGCATTTCTTCTTGTGACCAAGGTTCTCCCGCCCAACCCATTCCGTGATCATACGGATGATCCTTTGTCCAATTTTCATAGATAGTCAGTAGTTCTTTATTTATTTTAATGTTGTTGTGGGATTTTAATGCATCTACAATCCCAGTCACATATTTCGTATTGACCATTCCCCCCGAACCGGTACCGCTTTTATAATAATCCAATTGAATTCTTCCGAAAACAGATACAGTTTCTCCTGATTTTATCGGCAAGGCTTTATTATCGTTCTTTAATAGAACTGCACCTTCTGCGGCAGCCTGCCTAGATATCTTTGCATATTCGTCCCAATTAATAGCATATCTACTCATTATTTATCTCCTCCTGTGGTGTTTTGTAATTAGTGATACGATTAGTATTAAAAGTTTGCAATCAATTACAACGTTATACTTTTGTATGACGTAATGAGTTTCAGTATATCATCTTATATTGTTTTAAGTCAATATTGTTTTATGATTTATTACCTTTTTAAATGGCTTTGAGTCTTATGAATATCGTGGAATACCTTGATAATACTGTAATCAATTCAGAATAATCCTTTCTCTATTGTATTTCACTCTTTGATCATTGAAACAAGCTATAGTTTTAAAAACATGAAAAGAAGCGCTAACAACAAAATATCTAAAATAACTATAAAAAAAATATTAGAATTAATACAAGCATACAAAAGAATATATCTACTAACACTAAAATATTAAACAAAATAACCAAAAAAAATAAAATACACATCACATATTGACATAAATGTAGAAAGTAATTATAATGTGAGCATACATAGTAGAACGTTGCACTAATCATACAGGATGGAATACATAAATTTACTACTATGGCATACTAAAACGTAAGATATGAAACGATTTAACATTTATTTGTTTATCCGATCTCAGTAACGACAGACCATATAGATCGTTATTGTGACATCACCGCTGCTGCGAATTATACTATCTATAAAACTAACCTGGCGGTGTAACGAAGAGTTCTATGAAGGACTAAACATATATTATATTAAAGGAGGAGCGTAATGAAAAGAAAAGCAGCAGTTTTGTTCTTATGTATCGCATTAGTTTTAACGTATTTAGCAGGTTGTAGTGGGGCGGCCCGTAAAGATGATTCTGTCAGTAAAGCCAATGGAGAATCGTCAAAAACGGTGGAAGGTGATGGATCAAAAGAAGTAGCCAACTCCATAGCGGATGATTGGAAATGGCCGTTGTCAGAGAAGAAGGAGTTAAGTATCTGGATCGTTTGGGAGAATGAATATGTTGAAAATCCGAATGATTTGATAGCGATTCAAAAGATTGAAGAAAATACGAATGTACATGTTAACTGGAACTTTGTTGCAGCAGCAGAAGCATCTGAGAAATTCTCTCTGATGATTGCATCCGGTGAATACCCGGATATTATCAGAGGTGCTGGGAGTTATTACATGGGTGGACTAACCAAAATGATAGATGATGGGGTGGCTATTGATTTAACGGATTTAGTTGAAAAAAATATGCCAAATTACAGTACACTAAGAAGTAGTAATGAAAAGCTTGTAAAAGATACTATGACAGATGATGGAAAACTAGTTGCTATTTATACCCTTGCTTCTGATACCGGAACTCTTGCAGGTGAAAGACCATGGGGCGGTCTCGCAATCAGGCAGGACTGGCTAGATGAAGTGGGGTTGGATGTGCCGGTAACGATTGATGACTGGCATGAAGCACTTACCGCTATTAAGGCGAAGCACCCTGAGTGTGAGGCACCTTTAATGCTGGGTAAATCAGGATCAAACTTTTACGGAGCTTTTACTTCTGCTTTCGGAGTTCTACCGGATTACTATAATGATAACGGTGTAGTAAAATATGGTCCTTTAGAACCTGGTTATAAGCAATGGGTGGAAACCTTCAGACAATGGTATGCACAAGGACTGATTGATCCAAACTTTGTAAGTAATGATGCTAGTGTAGTGGCAAGCGGTGACTTTATGGGTTCAGGAAAGGCTGCGGCCGCACCTATGGTCTGGGGGTTAACAGCGAATATATTTACCGATATGGGATATAACCAAAGTGATAAATTCTGGTTATCAGCTACAACCTATCCGGTTATGAACGAAGGAGATACTCCACAAGCCGGTGCCCCTATGAGTGAGCTCGTAAAGGAATCTACCGTTATTACAAGTACTTGCAAGGATGTAGAGCTTGCAATGAGATATCTTGATTATTATTTTTCCAAAGAAGGTATGATGTTAGACAGTCTTGGTATTGAAGGAGAATCTTATACGGATAATGGAGATGGAACTTTCTCAATCACAGATTCACTAAAAGCTAAGGTAACAGACGGTACTTATCCAACAGTTTCTGCAGCAGTTTATACTTATAGCTTGGGAACTTCTGCGTTTGGCTTATATAATTGGGCGATGTTTAATTCAATCTACGAAGGAAACCCTGCTGTGGCAGCGTACGATGTATGGGAGAATACAAAATATGATTTGATGCTTCCTCCCTGCCTGACAATGACGGAAGAAGAATCACAGGAATACGCATCACTATATACCAGTATTCAGACCCTAGTTGAGGAAAATACAGTTAAATTTATTATGGGAACCCAATCAATGGATGAATATGAGAGTTTTGTAGAACAATTACACACCTTTGGCATTGACAGGTGTATCGAATTAAAACAAGCGGCATTAGACCGTTATAACGCTAGAGGTAACTAATCAATTAACAGTTTAAAGCCCATAGGAAACATATTTTCGTTTTCTATGGGCTTTATTTAAAAAAGAGAGAGCAATTTAATTTTATCTATCTTAATCTTTGGGTATATCACTACAGGAGGATCGTGGCATAAAGTTGAAATCCATAACCTTTGACTCTATCTGGTGATAGTTACCCTTTAACTTGTCTGTTACAATTCTCATACATTCAGTACCCATCTGTTCGATTGGAATTTCAATGACAGAAAGTGGGATATGCAAGCTTTCGTAGGTATTGTTGTCGTGTACCCCAATGCTGATAATTTCTTGTGATGAAGGAACATCCACAATTTTCTTATCTCTCAAATAATTAATATAACTGATGGCAAGAAGGTCTTGAAGACAAAAAACACAATCTGCATTTGCAAAGGCGGTTTCCATGTCGGCTATCGTATTATGTGCTGATCGCAAAGAGTTATCAGTTGAGTTGATGATAGTTGTAATTCCACCGGAACTATTAAAAGAGTTAATAAAACCAGACATACGTTTTTCATAATAATTTGATTTATTGTTCTGAGTGGCAAAAATGACTGCTCTTTTCTTTCCGTGAGAAATAAAAATTTCAGCTGCTTTTGCACCGATATCTTCATTGATTAAAAGAACATTACTATATTTTTGTGAATATCGATTATAAAGAACAATTGGAGTAGAAAAATCGGTTTTCTCTAGATAATCCAGGTCTATTGTGGACGCCGTACAAATAACGGTTGCAGAATACATGGTAAGTTGCTCTGGATCTGCAGCCTTACTCAAGTAATCAGGCTTAAATAACCGAAGAACAATTTCAAAATCATCCTTCGTTGCTTCTATATATTTTTGTATTCCATTGATAAATTCAAAGAGCAGAGGAGCTCTATAGTCATTGGCCCAAAAAACAGCAACATACTTCTTAGCATTATTATTCCGTAGTCGGCGGGCAGAAATGTTTGGAGTATAACCTAGCTCTTTCGCAGCCTCTAGTACTTTTTTAGTTGTTCCCTCAGAAATATTACGAGACTTGGCCTTTCCGCTTAAGACTATAGAAACCGTACTTGGAGATAGATTGGTGTATTCGGAGATTTCCCGTATTGTAGCCATGTAGTATGTCCTCCCTTCTTAACAGATTTATGGAAAGTTTAGCACAGGAGAGAGCATTTAGCAATACTAAATGATACAATACGTAGTACAGACAACGATTAGTACGTGGGAAACAGCATAATGCACAAAAAACATAGAAATATATTGGTACAAATGACGAAATGACAATAGTTTTTGATGCATTATTGACAAATATGTCGAATAATAGTACAATTACTTCGCTACTACAACGTTACACTAACAAATGTAATGTGTGATATGAAAACCTATATAAGTATCGGATAGGATAATAGTATAACGTAGTAATGATTGATTCAAAATTTATTTTATGGGAGGAGGATACCATTGGAGAAAAAAAGAGAAAAAATGAAGACAATGGTAGTTAAGGCAGGTTATATTGAAAATGGAGGCTTAAGAGCACTACCACATAACGTTATAACTGACTTTAAAAAAAATAAGACGATATATCTTTTGTGTATTCCTATCGTATTATGGTTTATTATATTCTGTTATTGGCCTATGCAAGGATTGGTAATGGCATTTCAGAGATATAATGTTGCGAAAGGAATAGCAGGAAGTCCATTTGTGGGATTTCAAAATTTCATTACTTTTTTTACAGGACCATATTTCGGAAGAATTATGCGTAATACAGTAGCGATCGGTTTGCTTGATCTGATTTTTGGTTTCCCTGCACCAATCATTTTTGCACTTCTTTTAAATGAAGTTAAGAACAGATTCTTTAAGAAATCGGTTCAGACAATTAGTTACATGCCATATTTTATATCCATGGTCGTTATCTGTGGTCTCATTAAAGACTTTACTCAAAGTGGAGGAGTAATATCAGATATCGTATCAACCTTAACCAATTCATCTTCTGTAAATTTACTGGGTGAATCAAAATATTTCTGGTGGATTTATGTATTATCCGGTATATGGCAAGGATTTGGATATGGAAGTATCATTTATATGGCAGCTCTCAGTTCGATTGACCAACAATTATATGAGGCGGCAGTCATGGATGGCGCTAATCGTTGGAAACAGACGCTCCATATAACCCTGCCTGGACTAGCTCCTACTATTACAATATTATTAATTATGCGTATGGGAAGCTTATTCGCGATTGGAAGTGATAAAATACTTCTTCTTTATTCACCAGCAATTTATGAGACCGCAGATGTTATTAATACCTATGTATATCGTGTTGGTTTAGTTGAGATGAATTATGGATTCAGTACTGCAGTTGGTCTCTTTAACTCGGTGGTTGGTACTACATTTCTTTTAGTCACTAATGCAATTTGCCGAAAATATTCTGAAACTAGTTTGTTTTAAAGGGGGGTGGGAATGATATGAAAACAAGATTAAACTTTTCGAGACTGGCATTTGCTACCGTTAATACTATAGTTATGGTTTTTCTATGTTTTATCTGTATAGCACCACTGTGGCATGTTGTGATGGCTTCCATTAGTGAGCCTGCACTTGTAGACATGGCTCCGGGCTTTATTCTTCGACCACTAGGAAAGGTGTCATTAAAAGCGTATACATTGATTATGCAGTATAAAGGAATATGGACAGGTTATAAAAACACTCTATTCTATGCTGTGGCACAATGTATCCTTACAAGTTTGTTATCTGTAATTGCAGGCTACATATTATCTAGAAAGCGTTTTCGGTACAGAGGAGTTTTAATGGGTATGATTACCTTTACCATGCTATTTAACGGAGGAATGATTCCTACCTATATGGTGGTAAAGAATATTGGACTTCTGGATAGCTATTCTGCACTTTTGCTTCCTGGTGCCTTACAGGTGTTTTATATCATAATAATGCGTACTGCAATTGCCGGAATTCCGGATAGTCTAGAAGAATCTGCAAGAATTGATGGCGCAGGTGAAATGACGATTATGTGGAAAGTTATTTTGCCCTTATGTAAAGCGACTTTTGCAGTTATCATCCTGTTTGTAGCGGTTGGAAAATGGAACGAATGGTTTGCTGCACTACTATATCTTCCAACAGCAAAAGATAAATATCCATTGCAAATGTTTTTAAGAGAAATATTAATTCAGTCTACGTCTGTTTCGAATGCCGCTGATGCAATGGAGAATGCGGCGCTTTATAAAACCCTAGCAAAATACGCATCGATTGTAGTGACTACACTACCAATCCTTTGTATCTATCCTTTTGTACAGAAGCATTTTGTTAGCGGTGTAATGGTGGGTTCTGTGAAGGGCTAAATATATAACTTACTTCAAGGAGGAGCATAATGAAAAGAAAATTAGTAGCATTGTTGTTATGTCTGGTAATGGGGTTGTCATTTTTAAGTGGCTGTGGTAAACCAGCTAAAAAAGATGATTCTGCAGGCAAAGGTAATTCGGAGACAGTATCAGAGGGAGCTGAGTGGACATGGCCCCTAGCGGAAAAGAAAGAGTTGAGCATCTGGATCGTATGGGAAAATCAGTACCTTAAGAATCCAAATGAGCTAAAGGGTGTACAACAGATTGAGGAAAACACAAATGTTCATGTCAATTGGAATATTGTTTCCTCTGCGGAAGCAGCTGAAAAATTCTCCCTAATGATTGCTTCTGGTGAGTATCCGGATATTATCAGAGGAGCAGAAGCTTATTATTCTGGTGGACTAGCTAAAATGATGGATGATGGTGTATCAATTGAGTTAACTGATATGGTTGACAAATACATGCCAAATTATAGCGAATTAAGAAAAAGCAATGATAAACTTTTAATTGACACTATGTCTGACGATGGTAAAATTGTTTCACTTTATTCGATCGCTTCTAAGACCGGAGAAGTCAAAGGAGAGAGAGTATGGGGAGGCCCATCTATAAGGCAGGACTGGCTTGATGAAACAGGACTTAGCATTCCGGTGACAATAAAAGACTGGCATGAGGCTTTGACTGCGATCAAAACAAATCATCCTGAATGTGAAGCACCACTTATGTTGGGAATAAATGCTACAAACTATTATGGTGCATTTACTTCTGCATTTGGAGTTCTTCCAGAGTTTTATAATGACAATGGAGTGGTAAAATACGGACCGGCGGAAGAGGGTTATAAGCAGTGGGTTGACACCTTTAGACAATGGTATGCAGAAGGTCTGATTGACCCCAACTTTGTAAGTAATGATGCTAGCTTCATTTCTAGTGGTGATTTTATTGGAACTGGAAAGGCTGCTGCCGGACCTAATGTATGGGGAATGACTGCCGATGTTTACAAGCAAATGGGTTATAGTACCGATGAGAACTACTGGTTATCAGCTGCTCCGTATCCTGTTTTGAATGAAGGAGATACTCCTCAAGCAGGTGTAGCAATGAGCGAGTTGGTAAAAGAAACCTTAGTTGTTACAAGTGCTTGTGAAGACGTTGAACTTGCATTAAGATATCTTGATTATTATTATACCAAAGAAAGTATGATGCTCAGTAGCCTTGGTATTGAAGGTGAGACCTATGTTAACAATGGAGATGGTACTTATTCCATCACGGAGGAATTAAAAGCTAAGGTGGCAGATGGTACCTATCCTACTGTTTCTGAAGCTGTTTATACTCATAGTATTGGAGCAGCATCCTTTGGTCTTTATAACTGGGAGATGTATGATGCGATTTATGAAGGAAATAAGGCAACGGATGCATATGATGTCTGGGAAAATACACAATATGATCTTTTACTTCCTCCTTGTATGACGATGACAGAAGAAGAATCACAGGAATATGCATCATTATATTCAAGTATTTTAACTCTCGTACAGGAAAATACAGTTAAATTTATTATGGGTACCAAGTCAATGGATGAATATGATAGCTTTTTGGAACAATTACATACCTTTGGTATTGATCGCTGTATAGAATTAAAACAGGCGGCACTAGACCGATATAATGCAAGAGGTAAATAAAAATTAAATGGAGGTATCTTTAATAATGGCTAAAAAATTTGTATGTTCAAAAACTGAGCCGATTGTTACAACAAAGGCAGGAAAATTACGTGGCTATATTATTGATGGCACTTACACATTTCATGGCATTAAATATGCAGATGCAAAACGTTTTCAAATGCCTACTGAGGTAGAACCGTGGGAGGGCGTAAAGGATGCACTATCTTATGGATATGTTTGTCCTATGCTATCGCAGGACGTTCCTCAGGGAGAAATTATGGTTCCTCATCGTCATTGGCCAAAGGATGAAAATTGCCAGTATCTTAATATTTGGACTCAGAGCATCAATAAAGATGCAAATAAACCTGTTATGGTATGGCTTCATGGTGGCGGTTTTACTGCAGGCTCATCCATCGAACAAGTATCCTATGATGGCGAGAATATGAGTAAAAATGGAGATGTAGTAGTTGTGACTCTCAATCACCGATTGAATATTCTCGGATATATGGACTTATCTCCCTTTGGAGAAAAGTATAAAAACTCAGCGAATGCCGGAAATGCAGATTTAGTGGCGGCTTTAAAGTGGGTTCGCGATAATATTAGTAATTTTGGTGGTGATCCTAATAATGTTACTATTTTTGGACAATCCGGTGGTGGTATGAAGGTATGGACTTTGATGCAGACACCAAGTGCAGATGGACTATTTCACAGAGGTGTTATTCAGAGTGGATTAATTGATGGCTTCTTGGATTGTAAGAATAATGACGGAACCAATATCGTTAATGCGATGTTAAAAGAACTAGGATACAAGGAAGGTGATGTTGAAAAGTTAGAAACCGTTCCTTATGAGCTGATGGCTGCTGCCTATATCAAAGTTTGTCCAGAACTTGCACGTAAGGGAGAGTATGTAGGTTGTAATCCTATTCCTAATGAATTCTATGTTGGAGATCCACGTGTGGTCGGCTTTACTGAGCATGCCAAGACAATCCCTGTATTAATCGGAACTGTTATGTGTGAATTTGCATTTGGCCCCGGTATAGCAAATAAATATGAGCTTTCGCAAGCACAGATGAAGCAAATGGTTGAGCAACGATATGGAGAAGCATCGAACGAATTAATTGATCTATTTATGAAAGCTTATCCGGAAAAAAATCTTACGGACTTACTTGTTTTAGATTCACTGTTCCGTTCTCCAACCATAGATTTTATTAAAAAGAAAGCGCAACATAAGGAAGCACCTACTTATTCTTATATGTTTACATTTGAATTTCCATTCGATGACGGAAAGCCTGCTTGGCACTGTTCAGAGATACCTTTTGTATTTCATAATACAGATAAAGTTCTTGTATGTAATAAGCCAGGGGTTTCTGATAAACTGGAAGACCAAATGTTAGGTGCATGGGTAAATTTTGCTCGCTATGGTAATCCAAATCTTCCTGCGCTACCAGAGTGGCCGGCATGTGAAATGGGAGATGAAGCAACAATGATATTTGATGAAGAATGTATCATAAAGCATAATTATGATCATGAACTGATAGAATTACATAAAAAAGCAGCTCCTAAATTTCCTTTTGGTGGAGAAACAATTTTACATTAAAATTACTAATTTTAAATGTCCTCAAGCTTTCGAGCGAGAGGGCATTTTTTCTCTAAATGCTTTCATTTGGTATTCAATATGTTAGCCTCGTAGATATTCTATGAATTATGTATGAATAAAAGCCATACGATTATTGTAAGCTGGCAAGGTTACTTTTCTAATCGTATGGCTGATTTATTAACAAATTAAATTCTACTGAATGGCAAGAATTACAGAAGTTCTTTTATTCTATCTTCAACTACAAACAGATCCTCTGTGGGCTCGAAGCGTTCCACTACATTACCCTTTCTGTCAATTAAGAATTTGGTAAAGTTCCACTTTATACTAGGCTTGCTTGCATAATCCGGATCCATTTCAGTTAACTTTGGTATTAATCTGGGAGCAATGGGGTGGGACTCATCAAAACCGGCAAAGCCTTTCTGATTAACCAAATATTTATAAAGAGGATGCGCATTTTCACCGTTTACCTCAATCTTAGAGAAGATGGGGAAGGATACGCCATAATTGGCATCACAGAAGGTATAGATTTCTTCATTACTTCCGGGGGCCTGACTACCAAATTGATTGCAAGGGAAGTCTAAGATAACAAACCCTTCATCAGCATATTTCTCATACATATCCTGAAGAGCATCATATTGAGGCGTAAATCCACACTGGGTTGCGGAATTGATAATGAGAAGAACTTTGCCTTCATAATCAGACAAGGATACTTCCTCGTCGTATCTGTTTTTAACTTTAAAATCGTAAATATTCATAATATCACATTTCCTTTCTTCATCAATAAGTTATAGGCGATTGCAAAATCTATATAGTTTCGCAATTATCTATCAATAAGTTAATGAGTGGGCATATATTTATATCTATATCATTGAAATCTTATTCAAATGAGACCATCTTTATATTAACATTCCTTGTATATCTTTTTCTATACTTTCCGGTGTAACCGTAGGAGCGTAGCGTTTCACTACGTTTCCATTTTGATCTACTAAGAACTTTGTGAAGTTCCACTTAATGTCGTTGCCTAAGAGTCCTTTTGCATCTTTTACAATATAATCATATATTGATCCCATGGAAGAGTTCATCCTTTCAAATAATAACATTAAGTACAATTAAATTGTAAACAATATAAAAGGATTTGTCAATACTGTAAATATATTTTTTGAGCAATAAAAATTCCACACTAAACCGGATCAAACGGTAAGTGTGGAACATAGTGATTTATACTTATGTCATCATATTGTATTATCTATCTTATTTTACTTCTTCTAATTCATTACGTTCTTGACTCATTATGATGTGTACCTTGTCAACTCGGTTCTTATCGATGGAAGCGACGGTAAAGGTAACGTTGTTATCGATTACAGTCTCACCCTCTTCAGGAAGATGATCCAACAAATAAATGATGTGACCGGCAATAGAGTCATAATCATCGGACTCTAGAGTTAAACCAAGGACTTCGTTAATTTCGTCAAGTTTGGTATAACCATCTACAATATATTCATTTTCACAAATAGATTTAATACTGTCTTCTTCGTCATCGTCGTATTCATCACGAATCTCGCCAACAATTTCTTCCAGAAGGTCTTCAATAGTAATCAGTCCAGCCGTTGAACCATATTCATCCAGTACAATTGCAAGTGAGATGGAATTGCGGCGCATCTCTATCAGAAGTTCGGAAGTTTTCTTATACTCATAAGTAAAGTAAGGCTCTCTTATGATATCCTTAATGTTAAAATTATTAATATCTCCATTATAGAAGAAGACATCCTT
>JAEWEO010000173.1 GCA_023389295.1 Bacillota bacterium | reverse complement strand
CAGCTATGCAGATTGCTGATGAATTTGGAATAGCTTATGACAGCTCGGTGCGGTCTCCACCAAAGCCGGTCAGGAGAGAAAAATCTCCAATGCAGATACTGTCAGAAACTAAGACTAAGACCTATCGGGTATTATCTGATTATCTCCACTTGCTGAAAGACTGGAAGAGGGATTTTGAACCGAAAAGCATTGATGAAATTGATGCGAGGTATGAGGAAGCTGTGAATAATCTCCCCAAAGTGGAGTATCAGCTTGATATCATGTTATGGGGAACAGAGGAAGAGAAAGAAATGCTACTCAGAGATTTAGGAAAGGAGGTGGCAGAAATTGAGCGAAGAGTTAATGAGTATCGCAGAAATCAGGGAACGATTGATTACCACAGACAAAGGAGCTGTGAAGCAGTGCATTAGGAATGTTGTTACAGTATTGCAGAATGATCCGAAGTTCAAGGGTGTTATTCGTTACAATATGATGACAGATCGGAACGACATTGTAAAAAATCTGGGGTGGTATCGGGAAAGCCCTGTGCTGACTGATTCTGACATAGACCATATCATGCTGTATCTTGAAGAGAATTACAGTCTGACCACGGAGAAAAAGATAAAATCGGCAATCAATGTGGTCGCTATGGAAAACAAGTATCACCCGATTCAGGAAAAACTCAATTCCTTAGTGTGGGACAAAAAAGAGCGTATCAAAGATGTGCTATATCACTTTCTTGGAGCGGATAGGAATGTCTATACCTACGAAGCAATGAAAGTTCTTCTGTTGGGGGCAATTTCAAGAGTGTTTCGCCCAGGGACGAAGTTTGAGTATATGCTGATACTGGTAGGTGGTCAGGGAGCCGGAAAGTCCACATTTTTCAGGTTCCTTGCCATGAATGATTCATGGTTTACTGATGATCTGAAAAAACTTGATGATGAAAATGTGTTTCGAAAAATGCAGGGACATCTGATCATAGAACTGTCGGAAATGATAGCGACTGCCAGTGCAAGGAGCATTGAGGATATTAAGTCTTTTATCAGTAGGCAGAGTGATATTTATAAAGTGCCTTATGAGACACAGCCAAAGGACAGACCGAGACAGTGTGTGTTTGGCGGTACTTCCAACGCTATGGATACACTACCGCTTGATCGTACCGGTAACAGACGATTCATGCCGGTCATGGTTTATCCTGAGAGAGCAGAGTGTCATATTCTTGATAATGAAGCAAATTCAAGGGAATATATCGAGCAGGTGTGGGCGGAAGCTATGGAGATATTCAGATCAGGAGATTTCAGGCTGATGCTTAGCAAGGATTCTTCTGAATACCTGAAAGATTATCAGAAGCAGTTCATGCCGGAAGATGCTGATGCCGGAATGATTCTTGCCTTTCTTGATGATTTCAGGGGAGACAGGGTTTGTTCCAAAATGTTGTGGAAAGAAGCACTTCACAGAGACTACGAACCTAAGAGGATTGAGCTAAAGCAGATTTGTGATATTATGAACAATTCTGTGACCGACTGGGTTATGAGCGATGGGGCAATGCACTTTGGAGACTATGGCAAGCAACGAGGTTGGGTGCGTGTCGGTTCGTCTCAGGAGATCCCCGACAAAGCGGATAGCGATGGTTTTATGGAAATACCGAAACAGTTGGAATTGGAGATACCATTTAAGTAACAAAATTGATGAAGTTACCTTGTTGTTACTTATGTTGTTACCCAGTGGAAGCATTGATTTTACTGGGTTTTCTATGAAAGGTAACAAAAGTAACAAGAAAATAGAAAAATAAATAAAACACGGGTAGCAAGCATAGGTAGCGGTGATTTGAGAAGTCTTTTCGGTCATGTTACCTTTTTTGTTACCCTTTCCCTTGTGGGGGAATTTGGGAAAGGAGCGGAGCGAATGCAAGGAGAGAAAACGGTGGAAAACAAAGCAAATTATATAGATGGCGGTAATTTCAAGACGAGAATCGGCAATACTACTTATCTTGTCGGGGTGTTCTTTAACAATGCGAAAAAGGTAACAGTAGAGGACAGAATGAAGAATTTAATACGTCAGGAAGTGGTTGCCGGCAATTTCTAAGCCAGTCCATCATTAAAACAATCATTTTTTTAGTGAATTATCATTCTCTGTATTGACAAAACGCTTCCTAAGGGCAGTATCGCTTGTGAGTGCGGAAATGCATTACTTAAAAATGGATATGTAATTAAAATATTTAACACTATTAATTTTAAGAAGTCGATGAAGTATAATCCATTTGCTTATATTCATTCTGAAAAGGATATTTTGAAGTTGGTTACAACACTAATTGCAAATACAAAGGGAGAGAGTAAAGGGGGAGATGATTTTTGGCTGAAGGCAGAAACCTTATTATATACTGCACTGATTGGCTATATTCATTTTGAAGCACCGGGGGAAGAGCAGAACTTTTCTACATTGTTGGAAATGATTAATGCAATGGAAGTTAGGGAAGACGATGAGGAGTTTAAAAATCCGGTGGATCTTATGTTTGAAGAATTGGAGAAACAGGATCCTGATCATTTTGCGGTAAGGCAATATGCAAAATATAAGCTTGCAGCTGGAAAGACAGCTAAGTCAATTCTTGTTAGTTGTGGAGCAAGACTGGCACCATTTGATATTAAGGAGTTAAGGGAATTAACTGCTTATGATGAATTAGATCTTGACATGATAGGGGATAGGAAGACTGCATTATTTTTGATTATGTCGGATACAGATGCAACGTTTAATTTTCTGATTTCTATGGTGTATACGCAGTTGTTTAATCTGTTGTGTGAAAAGGCTGATGATGTGTATGGTGGTAGGCTTCCGGTTCATGTACGGTGCTTAATTGATGAGGCGGCGAATATTGGACAGATTCCAAATTTGGAGAAATTGGTTGCAACGATACGAAGTAGGGAGATATCGGCTTGTTTAGTGTTGCAGGCAAAATCACAGTTAAAGGCAATATATAAGGATAATGCAGATACGATTATAGGGAATATGGATTCGCAGATATTTCTTGGTGGTTCAGAGCAGACTACATTAAAGGATTTGAATGCATCCCTTGGGAAAGAAACAATTGATATGTACAATACTGGAGAAAGCAGAGGAACAAGTCAAAGCTATAATTTGAATTATCAGAAGTTAGGTAAGGACTTGATGAGTATTGATGAGCTGGCGGTTATGGATGGATCGAAATGTATTGTGCAGGTTCGTGGTGTTAGATCATTTTTGTCGGAGAAGTATGATTTGACACAGCATCCAAATTACGAGTTAACAGCGGATTATGATAAGAGGAATTGGTTTGATATTGAAAAGTATTTGGGGCAAGGGATGAAGTTGAAGAGGGAGGAAGTGTTTGAGGTTGTGGAGGTATAATTTTTAATAGGTCATTGATTAGGGTTGTCGGTATTGTCGATTTATATTTAAATATTTAATTATCTGGAATGATTTGGTATAATTATTCTGGAAGAAATTATAAAATCTGCAGTTAGCAACCATAAAAAAGTAAACAAATATTTATCAAAATAAGCTTGAATGAATGTTTTAATAACATACAGATAAATAAAGTTTCTTCACAATATACCAGGAGGATTAATACTATGGCAAGATGTACAGCACCAATTAATGGTCATCGAACGGCAAGCGCAAGGGCAAATTGTCCAGCATGTGGAGGAGGGTATAGAGGTTACAATTTTTATCCTTCATATACTCCGTCTTATTCATCAGCATCAAACAGTTCTGCAAGTAATAAAAGTAGTAATGGTAGTAATCGACAAACTAAGATGAAAGCACGGTGGGCATCTAGTGGATCAACTATTTTATATACTCCTGCTGAAATAAGAACACTTACTCCTGTACGTGAAAATGTGGAGAAGCGTTCAACAGTACCAGATTTACGAGATGTTTTTCTTTGCCACGCTTGGGATGATCGTAAAAGTGAAGCTAAAGAACTACATGATTCACTTGAAGCAAAAGGTGTAACTGTTTGGTTTAGTGAAAAGGATGTTTTATTAGGTTCATCGTTACTCCGTGAAATTGATAAAGGTTTAGCAAGATCTAGGGTTGGTATTGTATTGGTTACACCGTCATTTCTTAAGCGTATTAAGGGAGAAGGAATAGCAGACAAAGAACTTTCCGCTTTACTAGCCCGTGATTTACTTATCCCTATTGTCCATAACACAACTTTCGAGGATTTACGTGAAGTTAGTCCGTTACTTGGCTCCAGAAGTGGTTTAAGTACTATTGAGGATTCAATGGAAGATGTTGCATCTAAAATAGCAGAATTGGTTTCGTTATAATTTCGTTATAAACAAAACCCTACAATGATTACTTTGCAGACAATGAGTTTTGCCGGTAATAACAGTATTAAAACCTATAGGTAGCAAAGATTTTAATACTTGTAAGATTTTCATCTGGATTTTTGATTATGATATACAATATGATATTCCGGAAGAAGAGGATGAGTAAATTACGTACAAGCAATTTTAAGTCTTTAAGACAGAGAAATCTGTCTTAAGGGCTTTTTTTAAGTGCGCCCAGCATGGGCGCAATCTTATGGGTTTAAGTCCCTAGCACGTCCTAGTAGTGGAAAGTGCATAGCCTAAGACAAGGGTGTCGTTCGCGAGGACGAATCTGAAGGAAGTCCGTAGGCAAATCTCTGGTCTGACGAACAGAAATCACATATAAGGCATGAAATGAGGATAAGATTGCTATACAAATTGAAGTCCAATAACTACTCGAA
>JAEWEO010000130.1 GCA_023389295.1 Bacillota bacterium | reverse complement strand
GTATGAAGTCGTTGGTACTTAGGTCCTGTATTTTAGGACCTTATGTACCACTACGTACTTCATTCAAGCGAGAGCGTGTTGCGAGTGAAGGAGCTACTGTATCGCTTGGTCGAGAACTTTATTGTGCTATTTGACGAAGAGAGCAATTTAGGGGACCTTTTGACACCCCAATCCTACTAAGGCAAAGCAATCGAAAATCATGATGGAGGGGTTTTGTATTTAGGATTGCCTTATTCTAAGAGACAATAGTATAATGTCTGCATAAAGAATAAGAAGGATACGTGAATTAAATGTTATATACAAAATCAGAATTTTGCAAAAAGGCGGGAATAACGAAGGAAACATTGCGTCATTATATTGACAAAGGATTAATTTATCCCACAAAGATATCTGAGAATGGATATCGTAAATTCTCAGATGAGGATGTCCTAGATTTATGGGTAATACGAATAGGAGCTTCTTTAGGACATTCACTTTCGAGCATGAAAGAGAAACGAGCCAGTAGCACCTTAGAAAGCTTTCATGATGAGTTAGAGATTAGAGAAAAAGAATTAGCCCTCCAATTAGAGGAAATGCAGCATCAGCTAGATATGCTAAACGAAATAAAACATTATGTTCATCAAGAGCTAATCTCAAAGGACTTGGTTACTACAGAAAGATCAAAAACGCTGTATCGCTGCACATACAGTGGTAGTTCAATCAGTAAAAAACAGTTGGAGGTCTTTGTGAATGCATTCCCTTATACGCATGTTGCGGTTGATTATGTAATACATAGTAGTGGGAACTCTTATACGTTAAAGGCTGAACTTGTCTTGTATATTGCAGAAAGTCGTAAATCAAAACTACAGATTGAATCATATGACGAGTTAGAATATCTTCCATCAATGGATAGTATTTGTATGACGATAGTTACAGAAACCCCTCTTTCCTTAACTTATAAAGATTTTGAACCATTGTTCTTAGAAATGAAAAGGAAGAATATAACTCCAAAGTCAAATATAATATGTAGCGTGTTCTGTCACCAAAGTAATCGCACTACAACAGGTTATTTGCTAAAGTGCCGAATATTAGTGTAAATAATTTATTTTTCTCTTGACCGTGTTGTAGCCACACGGTTTAGAATGATGACGAGTCAGCTAAATGATTGTTAACTTTTTATCAATTATTTAGTTTTTCAAATCATTTTATTAAGCGGGAGGAAGTAAAGATGAAAAGAAAGTTTTTAAAGCTATTAAGTGGAGTGCTCCTATTTTCTATGTTAATTACAGGGTGCTCATCAACGAATAGCCCACAGAAGTCAGATAGTGATGATGTAGTTGGTATATACACTCCAGGTACATACGAGGCAGTTGCAAAAGGATTTGGTGGGGATGTAAAGGTAACGATTACAGTTGATGCGAATCATATTACTGAAGTATTGGTGGAAGGCAATAGTGAGACAGACGGGATAGGATCAAAGGCTATTGAGAAACTCCCAGAAGCAATTAAGGAAGCACAGGGTGCTGATGTGGATGGAATATCTGGGGCGACCACAACTAGTAACGCTATTAAAACAGCAGTAACTGCTGCCCTTGCTTTAGCCAAAGGAGAAAGTACTGATATCTCTGTAAAAATGCTACCTGGAACTTACACAGGAGTAGCACAAGGATTTGCAAAAGCTGAGACATTATCAGTATATGTAACAGTAAATGAAACTTCGATTGAAAGCATTGTAGTGGAGCAAGATAATGGAGAAACAAAAGTAATGCTAGAAACAGTGGAAGAAAAATTAATTCCTCGTATGCTAGAATTGCAATCAGTTAGTGTAGATGCTATTACAGGTGCTACTGTTTCAAGCAATGCAGTAAAAGCTGCAACAGAAGATGCGCTGAAACAAGCATTAGTAGCAGCTGGGACAGACATCAAGGCTATTACAACCTTCTATGTTGATACTCCACTTGTTGATGTGAATAAGGTATTGAATACAAAAATACTTGTAATCGGAATGGGTGGTTCCGGTATAGCAGCTGCAACGAGTGCCGCTGAAGAAATGTATGAAGCTAATCATCAAGATGCATCAAAAGTAGAAATATTAGCAATTGATAAGGCTGGAAAATATGGTGGAACTTCAGCACTTACAAGTTCACCTATGGCAATCAATCCACCAAGTATGGTAGAAGAAAATGGTTCTGATTTTGTGGATGAAGAGGCATTGCGTGAAGATTGGTTGACTTATACCGAAGGGGATGCCAAAGAAGAGTTAATTGATGTCATGTTAAATAAATCCGGAGAAACACTAGATTGGTTAATGGGATTAGGTTTTTCATTTTCAGAACCTCTACCAGGATTTGGTACACCTTATAAAGTTGTAAGTTATTATGGTGATGGATTAGGAACAGACAAATCTACGATTGGAATGTATTTTGATAAGATTATAAGCCGCTATACCTATCTTGGCGGAGAGTATTTACTTGAGACCGAGGGTACAGAATTAATAATGGATGCTAACGGCATAGTAACTGGTGCAAAAGCTGTTGGATACGATGGAACTAAGTATACCATAAATGCTGATGCTGTAATTTTAGCAGGTGGTGGATTCGCTGGTAATTCAGATATGTTAAATGAATATTTAAGTGATGAATACTATCCACTAAAAGGTGCATGGAATGTATATGGAAGTACGCAAAATGATGGAAAAACAATTCAAATGGCAATTGATCAAGGTGCAGGTACATACAATATTGGGGTTCCACCTATGACCCACATTGGTGGAGCAGCTCAAATTATGCATGATTTTGAAGTTAACATAATAGAAGGTCAAACTGATATGT
Source organism: Bacillota bacterium (assembly GCA_023389295.1). Taxonomy (GTDB): domain Bacteria; phylum Bacillota; class Clostridia; order Lachnospirales; family Lachnospiraceae; genus Mobilitalea. Next base: position 8,902 of record JAEWEO010000130.1, on the reverse strand, counting down.
GGACAGGTCGTACAGCAACATGGTCGTTGAATGATATCCCAATGATTATGGCTGTAGCACCAGATACCATTGCAGTTGATAAAGACGGAACGAGATTTACCGATGAAAGTGGTTTAGCTATGATGGACCCATGGAAAGCAGGCCCTGAGTATTATACCATTTGGTCAGATACACGAATTAAAGAAATACAAGAAAATGGATTTGAATATACATCTACAGGGTTATTTATTAATCAAGGTGGTGTTCCAGCGAATGAAGCAATGCCTAGAATATATGAAGTTTTAGAAAAAGCCATGGAATATGGATTTGTCTATAAAGCAGATACCTTAGCTGAATTAGCACAGGTACTTGGCATGGATGCAACAACTCTGGAAGAAAGTATCGCAAATTACAATTCATATTGTGAAACAGGTATTGCTAATGGAGAAATAGAGAAGGCAGCTCGAATTTATAGTCCAGAAGGAGCTGATTTGGGAGAAGCACATTATCTTAAAGGTATTGGAAGCGAAGGTCCCTATTATGCAGTCACAGGAACACCATATACTTATAGCACTTCAGGCGGACTTAACATTAATGAGAATTTTGAAGTTTTAAAACAGGATGGTGTAACATCAATCCCAGGTCTTTATGCTGTAGGAACAGATAGTATAGGTGTTTTACTAACTGAGAAGAAAGAATATGTTAAATATGGTGGAGCAGCACAGGGTTGGGCATTTACTTCTGGTAAAGAAGCTGGGCGTATTGCAGTAGAATACGTATCGGGTAAATAAAGAATAGAATAAAGATAGGGGCTAATCCCTTCTTACTCATATAAAATCCCTTGATATTGAGTCGACCCCCAAAAGTTAGACTGATATGATCCCTCTTAAGTAGACAAGGTAAATAACCAAAATCTACTTAAGGGGATTTTTTATACTCTTATAGCTCCATCTATTAACAATAATCCTAGATTTATTGACGTATATTTACTTCTTGGTAATATTATGATAGTCTACTCTCCCATTCCACTATATTGGAATATAGTCCAGTTTTGGTATTCGCTTTGATCACTTTGCTTAGCGCGCAAATAAGAATGTAGTAATTACAGAATTAGAATGATATAATAGTTTTAATAACCCCAAATATTTGGTAAGTATTTCATTAGACATAGAGGAAAATTTGAATTTTAGGGAGAAAATGTATGATAAGATTTAATGAACAATTGGAAGAACTTCGTCATTCAATGGCAAGGAAAAAACGTCTAGAAGACCTGCTAAAAGACTTAAAAATACAACAAAAAGACCTTACTTCAAAAGTACATGATTTAGAAAGGGAAGCAAATAAAGAACAGTTGGATGTGAATAAGCTAGAAGGAAAAAGTCTTTCGGCCTTGTATTACAGTATGATTGGGAAAAAAGGTGAACGTCTGGAAATAGAGAAGCAAGAAGCTTATCTAGCAAAAGTAAAATATGATACTGCCGCAGGTGAACTTAGAGCAGTAGAGGATGATATAAAGCGTTATGAATCAGAACTTCATTCCATTAAATGGAGTAAGGAACGGTATGAAGAAGTTTTGCAGGAAAAAGCAAAAGCTATCAAAACAGCAAATCATCCGGAACTAGAAAACATTCTTTGGCTAGAAGAAAAACTTGTAGAAATAACAGATAGTAAAAAGGAACTGAAGGAAGCAATTGCTGCAGGACAATCTGCACTAAGTACAACAGAGAAAATATTATCCAGCTTGGAGAGTGCAGAGGGATGGGGTACCTGGGATTTGATCGGTGGAGGTATGATTTCAGACCTTGCTAAACATGGTCATTTGGATGATGCTCAGAATGCAGTAAATACGTTGCAAATAGAACTGCGCCGTTTTAAAACAGAGCTGGCAGATGTAGAAATTCATGGAGATATACAAGTAAATATTGATGGTTTCTTGCGCTTTGCCGATTATTTCTTTGATGGATTGTTTGCAGACTGGGCTGTACTTGATAAGATTAACCAGTCTCAAAATCAAGTGAAACAGACAAAACAGCAGGTTATTGACGTGATTAATAGATTAAATGGTCTTTTCTCTACTGTTAACCAAGAATACGCCTACACGAAGCAAAAGTTGGAACAAGTAATTTCTAAGGTGGATATGTAAAAGTAACTTCAGTACAATAATCGCTACGATAAGAATGAACATCCATGTCAGGAACATATGTCCATACTTTAACGTGGGGATGTTTTCATTCACGATGAAATTGGTTCCAAAACAGTGCCTTTATGCTCTATGGCAGCAGTTTTTTGGCTCAACTTCTCCTATCAACTCTCCGATTTATTTAAGCTTATATGGAATTTTTGTTCATGGGTCCCGCAAGTTTCTAGGGGCAACGTGCTTGAGATTTTGCTACCTCTAACATAGAAACTTCAGAAAACAACAAATACATTGGAGGTTGCCTACTTAAACAAAGTTTACGACCTTCCATGTATTTTTACCTTTTATGTAATATAGAAGATATAAATATTCAATGAACAATCTGAACTGTATTAACAAATTTTCCTTCTGTGTATACATGGGTGGCACATGATATACAAGGATCAAAAGATCGAATTGTTCGTCCAATTTCTATAGGATCATTAATGTCACCTACAGGTATACCGATAAGCGCCTGTTCAGCAGTTCCTTTCCTATCGTTACTACTTCTGGTAGAAAGGTTCCAAGCAGACGGTGTAATAATCTGATAAAACGAAATAGCTTGATCATTAATTTTTAACCAATGTCCTAGCGCACCCCTTGTAGTATCAATCAACCCTTTACCCTTAGCTGTAGCAGGAATTAAATACTCTTCTTGCACAGATATACCTGGAATAAGATTTTCTAGTAATATATTTATTATGGAAGCTATTTTTCTTGCCTCAAGAACTCTAGCAATAGTTCGATCCATCGTTGATACTCCATTCTTATATTCACCAGCTAACCATTGTCTTGCCAGTGGCCCAGTCTCAAAAGGTAGATTGTGATATCTTGGCGCCTTTACCCAAGAATAAGCTTTGGGTTTATTCATATCATCTTCCTGATTATCCTCATAAGGTTTATTAATATTTTGCCCATCTTTATACCAAGCATAGTCAACTTCCTCAGTTATATTTTCAGGAGAAAATATACTAGTGGTACCATCGGTATGTACAAGAGGATCTACATATAGGGTTCCCAATTCCTTATAGCCATTAAAACATCCAAAGCTTAGTAGATTTCCATATCCTCCGCCAATAGAAAAATAGTCTTTGTAATAATCAGCAATGGTATATACATCTGGGAGCATTCTGTCATCTATGAATTGTTGTATCGTATGCAAAATGGATTTTAACTTGATGATTTTATCGATAGTTGCTTGTGATGTGATACCTCCTATGAATATTCCATGATTGTGCGGAGCCTTACCACCAAGTACAGCAAGCATTTCGTGTGCACTCTTACTTATATCAAGTGAAGCAAAATAGTCCTTGACCAATCTTTCATTCTTTTCCATTGGCAACCTAAAATCACTATGCTCTGCATGAAACAGAGGATAATCATCGGGTAGCTTCACAAAATCAGGAATAGTATATTGATAAAAATGGCGAATATGGTTTTGGAGGAATTCACATCCATGGATAATATCTCTCAAATACCTCCCCTGTTCCGATGGAACGATACCGATTGCATCTTCTAGGGCAAGTGTTGATGCTATGGAATGAGCAGTTGAACAAATCCCACATATACGTTGAGTAAAATATACTGCATCGAATGGATTTCTACCTATCAACATTTTTTCAAAACCACGAAACATAAGTCCTTCCGTTTTGGCATCAACCACCTGATTATTTTCAATATCCGCCTGAATTTCCATAAAGCCACTAATCCGTGTTACTGGATTTATAATAATCTTCTTTGCCATCTTTCCCCTCACTTCTTGGTAACATTAGCGACTCATTATCATTACTACGAACTTAATTGTTGTTGTGCATTCTCCAAACTGGAATTACTATGTGATAGAATCCTACATCACTCTTGTACTATCCTCGTGGCATTGTAATTAATAAAAGGTTCCATTGAATCAGGAAATCCAAATTGTGCACAGCCTATACAAGGAGTGTCATCTTCAATAGGCCAGTTAACATATTGATTCCATTGTCTGGTTGGACAATCTATTCGTGTTACCGGTCCACGGCAGCCCAATTTAAACATACAAGTTTTATCGCCCAATTTCTCTGCAAATATTCCCTGATCAAAGTACGACCTACGTGGACATCTATCATGAATTAAAGTACTGTAGAAGATTAGAGGTCTATCCCAACTGTCAAGCTCTGGTTCTCCGTAAAGCAGGATATAAGCAAGTGTTCCCATAAACCAATCCGGATGACATGGGCACCCCGTGAGCTTAATGACTTTTCGGTTTAATACACTCTGCACACTAGTACATTCAGCAGGATTCGGTCTTGCTGCAGAAACGCCTCCATGTGTTGCACAAGCACCTACGGCAATAACATGAGCAGCTTTCTCACCAAGCGTTTTCACTATCTCAAGAGCTGTGACCCATTTCCCGTTGTAACGACCGATGATATTGTATAATCCGTTATTCTTAGTAGCAACTGCACCTTCAACTGCAAGGATAAAGTCACTTTCTTGAACTTGAAACAACTGCTCCATTGCATTCTGACCTTCGTTTGCTGAAAGACTGTTGTTATATATGAAGTTTGTCATCTGAGATATTAAGTACTTAAAGTCCGGATTAGAACCATCCAGAAGCGATATAATATTTCCTGAACATCCTGTAAGTTCGAGCCACACTAGGTTTCTCTTATGTAAAGCACCTTGTAACATCTGGTTTTTTACTGTATCAACAAGGTGTACAGAACTCATCCTTGAATTATAATTTGGGCAGACATTGATTTCACTTCTCATTATCCACCAACCTTCCAACTACTTTTAGTTTGCTCAGTATTGGTTGACCAGCATGGCAGGAAGCGAATTCGCCAGTCAAATCGTTACCAGCTCTCAAACCAAAATGTGTTGCTGCCGCCCAAGCAGCATTATCAGTTACATCATAAACAATACCATTTATCGCTACATACGCCGCATTGCCATTCATCCCATCGAATCCTGATAAATCTTGTGATGTAAACGTAACATTATTTTTAGAAGATACTGGTTGCATGGGGATTTGTGACTGATCGTCAGTGTATTCCTCCGGTTGAATCGGCAAAGGTTGCGTTTGTAGAGATATTGTCGGATTAGTAGATTTTATCGCATATTCCAGAATAAAGATTTTATCTCTCAAGTGATTCAGAATTAAATTTCTGGTGTAATCACAAGGTATTGAATATAGCAAATTCATATCATAGTTAATATCATCAAAGATATCATTTAGATATTCACTCGAAAAGTTACCAATTCTCATATTTTACCCCTAAGAAATGTTTATAATATTAATTATATTCTGAATGACCTTTTTGAATGATGCCTTCCTTACTAACTGGCAGATTTTTAATAATGCGTCATATATTCTCTCATTCAAAAAAGTATCATGCATAAGAAACCTCCTTCACTATTTCCTTAATTAATCCTTCAATGTCAAAGCAGATGTACTGGAATAATTCTGACAATGTATCACTAAGTCCAAATCCGACTCCGATCTCATCCACTTCAATGCCAATAAAATAACCTCTTGAAAATTTTGAGTATATTCGCATTAGGTCAAAGATACTCATATCATGTTGAGAGTTCGTATCCCCATATACTGTAATTGCTTCCTCTAACTTACATGAAAAAATACTTCCAGCATCTCTTTCAGAACATGTAGCATCTATAATAATAACAAAGTCTTCTATTGTTAATTGATGAAAACAAAACTGTAAATCAGTTTCTCCGATAATGACTTCTATTCCCATTGTTTTAAGCTTGTCTCTTATGTTTTCAAGTATTGCTATAGCAATTCCATCATCCATCATAAGCCTATTACCAATCCCTAAAACTTTAACCATGATAAAAACAACCCTTATAATTAAAATATTACACTATTAGATATATGCTTAAAGCACTCAAGCTAGTCTTAATTTAATGATGAAATATAAATGTGCTATAATAAACACAAAATTCTTTTATCGTCAATTGATTTATGGTTTGTCATCTAAAATATGGAATTGAAAATTTTAGTTACTGTTTAACGTCGGTATACATAGATATGAAGCTCGTAATCTTAACATTGATGTTTAAAAAACAAACTGTTGTAATAAGGAAAAATATGATTATTATGTTCAAAAATAAGAGTATTGGTAAAGGAGAAAAATGTTACCAGATAGGGAAAAAGCATTCATCTTATTAAATGAAGCATATGAAAGAAATCCTGGTCCTTGGAAGGATCATTCCATTGTTGTAGCAAAATGTGCATATGTAATTAGTAAGGAATGTGATGATATAGACGAAGAGAAAGCATTTATAATCGGACTTTTACATGATATTGGCCGAAGGGAAGGTGTAACAAACCTTGCTCATGTTATTGATGGATATCATTATTTAATGGAACTTGGATATGATGAGGCCGCCAGGATTTGTATCACACATTCTTTTGCTATCAAAGATATTAATACTAGTATTGTTAAGATGGATGTTTCGGACACAGATTTGAAGGAAATATGCGACTTAATAGACAAGTATGAGTATGATGATTATGATACATTGATACAATTATGTGATAGTATTGCTCTTCCGGATGGACCTGTAAATATAGAAGTGCGAATGAACGATGTAAAGCAAAGATATGGACATTATCCCTTAAATAAATGGAATAAACACATTGAATTAAAACACTATTTTGAGAAAAAGTCAGGGTTGGATATTGATTTCTTAGAGATATAGAAGTTGGAGACCGCGGTATTGCGATGAGCTTTTTACAGACCTAATAGAATATGCAAATCTCGGTCCAGGAATATGAGGTATCATTATGAGAATGCATGATAAATGCTTGCCCTGTGTAGTTAACCAAGCGATCAAAGTGGCAAATATGACAGGTGTTAATAGAAAAGAAGAATTACTTAGGGAAGTTTTTACTTATCTTAGTAAAATGAATTTTGAAGCAACAACGCCAGAAATTATTGGAGAAATTTTTGGCATGGTAAAAAGACAAATAGGTAATCCAGACCCCTATAAAGAAACCAGAAATTACTATAATACTATGTTCATGAAATTGTTGCCCGAATTTGAGAACAAGATTGATAAAGCTGAAAATTCATTTCAATTAGCAATACGATATGCCATTGTCGGTAATATCATAGATTTTAATCCCATACATAATACATTATTAGAGGATATTTTTGAATACTTTGAAAAAATGGAACTGTTAGAATTGGCAATCGATGATTCCCAAATATTAATGGAAGACATATCAAATGCAAAAACATTATTATATTTAGGTGATAATTGTGGGGAAATCTGCATGGATAAAATTCTTTTAAAGAAAATAAAAGAGATAAATCCTAATGTTAGATTGCAATTTGGAGTACGAGGTGAACCTGTTATAAATGATTCTATCGCTGATGACGCATATGTCGTTGGCATTGATGAATTTGCTGAGGTAATCGATAATGGGGATGGTTCCCTTGGGACTATACTTCATCGAACAAGTCCTGAATTTAGGGCAGCTTATGAAAAGGCTGATGTAATAATTTCAAAAGGGCAAGCAAACTATGAATGCTTGAGCGAAGAAAATAAAAACATCTATTTCTTGTTAATGACTAAATGTGATGTTATTGCAAATGATCTTGGTGTTGAGGAAAAGAAAATGATTTGCATGCGAAACAAAGTTTGACGAAGAATAACGCTCCTGAGAAACATAAATTAAATGAAATGGAAGCAAAAGGACAATTTATTCAAACATATACCAAAAAAGCTAGAGTGGAATTCTCCAATCGATATGCTCCGACAAAATGAGCATAATACACTTTGCGTTAATGAAAGCTCCTGGAATGATGAGATCCTTGAGCTTTTATTATGTATTAAAATAGTAATGTTTTACATTTATAAAGTATAGTGATAGAATAATGGTAAGTTTTAGAAATTAATCTAACAATCTATAAGGGGATGGGCTAATGAGAAATAGTGCTGCACTTGAAAAAAGGTATCTTGTTATTACAACTTTAGAAAAAAATGCACCTGAAATCGAGGTTCTGAATAATGAACTTAAACAATACATAGCAGAGTTTGAAATTATTCTAGCAGGGGAACTGAAAATAAACCACTGTATCGGATGCAATGACTGCTGGATAAAAACTCCCGGTATCTGCTGCCTCAAGGATGATTATGAGCAAATTCTTATCAAAATGCTACAAGCTGATACGGTCATTTTTCTTACCAGCGTAAATCGTGGGTTTGTTTGTAGTAGGATGAAAAATATAGTAGATCGTATTCTACCATTAGCAACAATGTATCTGAAAATTAAGAATGGTCAAATGAGACATTATAATCGTTATAATAAAGTCCCGAACATGACTATGGTTTATCTCGGAGAAGCAGATAATAATTATTTAGACCTTTGGCTTAGCCGGGTACAATTGAATTTACATGGTGTGTCTTTGGGTTCGTATGAATTTGATAATAGAAAGGGGCTTTATCATGCACTTATTAATCATTAACTGTTCACCACGTCTAAAGAAAAACAGCAATACTAATCTTATTATTAATGCCTTTTCTGAGGGGTATATCAAGCAGAACAATACGGTTGAAATATATCATCTTTCAGAGATCGGGAAATGGGAGGAAATACGTCAGGCCTTTTATAAGAATGACAATATCCTTATGGCAATACCATTGTATGTTGAATGTATTCCGGGAATTATGATAGAGTTTTTAGATACTCTATCACCGAAAGAACAGGTGAAGGATCAGCCCAAAACAGTACTTAGC
>JAEWEO010000123.1 GCA_023389295.1 Bacillota bacterium | reverse complement strand
ATCGTAGGCATCACGAAGTCCATCACCAATGAAATTGAATGCCAACACCGTTAATAAGATGCATATACCCGGTGGTACCCAGATATTTAAAAAGTTTCTCATAATAATCGTATCGTTTACTGCATTTACCATGTTACCCCAAGATGCATAAGGGAAGGAAATACCTACACCTAAGTAACTTAGAGTGGACTCAGTAAGGATAATACCACCAAGATCCATGGTAGCGATTATAATGATAATAGGCATTACGTTAGGCACCAAATGCTTAAATATTTTTTTAGAGGTACGAATACCCGTTGCCTCTGTAGCCTGCATATATTCCATCTCACGAAGGGAAAGGATTTGGCCACGAACCATTCTGGCAACACCTGCCCAGTAGAGTACACCCATAACAAACATAATGATATAGATTTTATATTTAGGAGAAACTTCATATCCAGCCATAACTGCTGAGAAGATCAGCATTACCGGAATAAATGGTATACTATAGAAGACTTCCACAAGTCGCATAATAATCATATCGACCTTACCTCCATAGTATCCCGCGATACCACCGAGTGTAATTCCAATGATAAGCTCAACTATAACAACAACAATACCAACCGTAAGGGAAATTCTTCCACCATACATAATACGGGTTAAGACATCTCGTCCGTCCGCATCCGTCCCTAACCAATGTGCTTTGGAGATTGGAGCTTTAATGTTAACTGTTACTCCTTCATCACTAATACGTTTATCCTTCATGGAAATCTCTTCACCTGTTGATTTGTTGATGTAAAAGATTTCGTATTCACCATAGGGGCTGAAAAAAGGTCCTATAAAGCAAAATAGTATCATTGAAATAATAATTACCAATCCTACTACTGCTAATTTATTACGTAAGAATCTCTTTACAATTAATTGACCTGGAGAAAGAATAACTTGACTTTGCTCAAATTCATCCTGTTCCTGCTCATTTCGTAAACGTAAATCATCCATGTCAAGTATCCTCCTTAACTCAGTCTTACGCGAGGGTCAACCACTGCGTAGAGTACATCTGCAATTAATGTTCCAAGTAATGTCATTACAGCAATAAACATATTAAATCCCATTAGATATGGAATATCGCCGTTATTTACTGCCGTTAATGCGATATTACCAAGGCCTTCAATAGAGAAAATACCTTCGGTAATAACCGCTCCGGAGAAAAGTCCGGGTATCATACCACCAATGAGTGTTACAATAGGAATTAAAGTGTTACGGAATGCATGCTTCCCAATTACCGTATGCTCTGGTAGACCTTTGGCACGGGCAGTACGCACGTAATCTGCATTCATAACTTCAAGCATATTGGTTCTGGTGTATCTTAGTAACGAACCAACACCGGTGATAACAAATACCGTAATCGGAAGAATTAGATGCTCACCAATATCCATAATTCTTGCAAAACCTTCATAGGATGCTCTCGCATCTACCATACCTGATAAAGGCAATACCTTTAAACCTACTGCAAAGATACGTTTTAGAATCGCTGCAAAGAAAAAGGAGGGTAAGGAAATACCCATAAGTGCAATTGCTACAATGGTGTAATCCATTTTAGAATATTGTTTTCTTGCTGCTAAAATTCCAAAAGGAATTGCAAGAAGTACTTCAATGAACATGGCTATGGCCGCTAATGCAAAGGTAATCGGTGCATATTTTGTAATGATCTCAATTACGGGCTTCTGATATACGAAGGAAGTGCCAAAATCTCCTCTTACAGCATCTCCAAGCCATGATAAATACCCTTCCATAAACCCTTTATCCAAACCATATACTTCACGCATTCTGTCCTGCATCTCTTTTGTTACATTGGGATTTCCGGCAGTTTTAAGAGTAACATAGTCACTCGGCATAGTACGGCAAATCGCATATAGCAAAAAAGAAACTCCAAATAAAACAAGTATACTGATTAGTATTCTTTTTATAATATATTGCCTCATATTATTATTTTCCCTTTCACGTTATTATGTTGGTCGCACTGCTGGTAAAACATAATATGATATATTTCCTCAGCAGTGAGGCTAACAAATCATATATAACCCGTGCTACATAATTGTAACAAATAATGCTTTTTTACCATAACAGTCCATATCCCGCCTGTCCCAGGCGGGATATGGACCAAAGAGATTTTATAAAGTTAAATCAACTCTAATGAATCAGTTTCCTCTTACTGCATTTCAAGTGTGGAAATTTCTTTTGCATAATTCCAGTAGGTTGTTGTTAACTCTGGAAGAGTCTCTGTCTTAATGGTACTTGCATTGTAGATTTCCATGTTCTTTCTCTGATATACAGGCATGTATACTGCTGCATCCATGATTAGATCAAGTTCTTTTGCAACTAATGCTGCTCTTTCATCAAAATCTACGGTCTTAAGAATTTGAGCCTGAAGCTCATCGATTTCCTTGCTGTATAACTTAACGTCATTGTCGTTACCCTTGCTACCAAAGAGCTGTGTTAAGTCACAGGTAGTTGAGTTACCCCAAGCTGCAACCCACATATCAAGTTCGCCGGAATCCTTCATATTCATTAAGGTAGAGAAGTCAAGGTCTTGGATCACTAATTCAGCACCCAAATCAGCCATATCATTAACCATCTGGGTTAAGATAGGAGCGGAAGGATGGTTCATCTTACCGTCACCGCCGATACCAACAACAACCTTTAACTGCTTGCCATCTTTCACAAGCTTACCGCTTGCATCCTTAGCATAACCAGCTGCTGTGAAGTATTCTAATGCCTTTTCAGGATTATATCCGTATACTTCCTTAGCATCTTTTGGATACTCAGCTACGGTAGGAGTCATAGGTCTTTCGATAACTTGTGCTAACTCACCGTAGTATGCATCTACAGCAGGTTTTCTGTTCATTAAGTGCATCAAACCTTTACGTACATTAAGATCAGGAATGTTCTCTGAGTTAATAGCAATATAGCCATAACCAGGATTATCTACTAGAGAATAAGCATCGCCGTTGCCACTAATTGCATCAATTACATCCTGGCTTGCGGAAGGATCTGTAATATCAATTTGGTCGCCAATGATAGAATCAACCTTATCTGCTTCACTTACAACCTGGAACTTAATCTTAGGAATCTTAACGATTTCATCCCAATATAAGGTGTTTGCTTCTAAAGTTACTACGTTATCCTGATAGCTAACAAACTTGTATGGTCCACCACCTAGAGGTGAGCCGTTCTTTGCTTTAACGCCAGATAGATCACCTTTCTTGAAGGTTTCACCATAGTAATGTTTTGGAATAATTGCTTGCTGAGCAACTTCACGATCACCATAAATATTGATAGAATCAAATAAAATAGTGCATGTATAATCATTCACTTTTTTAATACCGGAGATTTCAGGTACATCAATACCGTCTTCTAAGTTACCGGTAATGTATTCGGATTCCATTTTTGCTTGATACCAAGATTGTGGATCATATCCGGTTGCATATTTCTCATATTCACATGTTACTAATGCTTCGAATAATTTAGTTTCATCATTTTCTAAACCAGCTGTATCGTAGCCTTCACCTTGAAGGTATCCAATCCAGTCATAGCTGTCTACGCCTTCATACCAACCAGCAAGCTTAGACTCTCTTAAGAAATTCTTATAGTCTTCCTCAGAAATAACATCTAACGCATATTTTTCTTGTGCTGTCTTAGCGATTTCTGCAATCTTAGCGCTGTAGTCAGGAGTATCATAGTAATAATCCTTTAAACCAACGATATCAAGTGTAGAGAAGGTGGAAGAACCATCGTATGTAGGATCTGCATAAACGTAATACATAAAGAGTACGTCATCTATGGTAACCGGTGTTCCATCAGAGAATTTCATACCCTCTTTAATGGATACGGTATAAAGAACCTGTGTATGTCCGTCTTCTGCAGTTTGCTCTGTTGCTTCCACATGACCTGCGTCGTCAACTAACACACCATTTACATCCAATTTGGAGATGCTAGAGAATACCAGCTCATATGCCTGAACATCATAAGCGTTACTGGAGAATAGCGGAGAAAATACTCCGTTAAATGTCTGTGTACCAATTACTAAAGTATCATACTGTCCGGAAGCCACTACTTTATCAGGGGTCTCTCCTGCAGTATCTGATCCAGTGTCAGAGTCTTCTGTTTTTGGATCGTTGTTTTTATTCTCTTTTGAACCGCAGCCCACTAAAGAGAATACCATGCATAACATTAAAAGAATTGCTAATGCTCGTTTTTTCATAAAAATTCTCCCTTTCTTTATTAAATTTTATAATAATTCAGAATACAATGAAAAAAGCCTATGATGAAAGTTACGAAGCGCCTTATCATAAAGCTCCTTTGCTTACAGTACTCTTAAATTATCTTGAATGAGGTAGATAAATACCAAAATATAGCATAAGAAAATATTATCTCTCTTACTGTATATTGGTATTTACCTTATGTCTATTATAATCGCAAGGGCTTTTCTTGTCAATATGCCAAGTTGCTTTACAACTATGAAATTCTAGTCGTTTCATAATATAATAATTACTATTTACAATTTTCTTCCAGCATTTGTATGATGCGTACAATAAGTCACAAATCATCCCAGAAATCATATAATGTGGCATAAAGGAGTGAAGAAAATGTCAACGCATTTCAATCTTGGTGTCTTCGGCGGTGATAAACGCCAAGTATATATGGCGAAAGCCTTCCTAGACAAGGGCTATCGCGTCTTTACCTATCGATTAATTGAACCAGTTGTTCATGATAATTGCATTACGCTCCACGCACCGGAGGAATTATTCCATAAGTGTGATGTACTGATTGGACCGATTCCTTTAACAAGAGATCATATCTCCATTGCTAGTGCAGGTACGATTGATTTAAATATTGCTAATTTTACGACAAATCTGACAAAAAATCATATCCTTATCGGTGGTATCATCCCCTCCTCATTAGTGGAACATTGCCAGACGAAGCAAATCCCTTATTTTGATTTAATGCAGGATGAGAAGATAACCATATTAAATGCTATAGCTACTGCAGAAGGCGCTATTATGGAAGCCATAAAAGTTAGTACCATAAATCTTCATGGTAGTACCTGTCTGGTTCTTGGCTATGGGCGCTGCGCCAAAGTATTAGCCGCAAAACTTAAGGCTATGGATGCTTGTGTTATCGTAGCTGCCCGTTCTGAAGAAGCTCTTGCTTATGCCGAAGCCTCAGGCCTTAAGACAATCAATTTAAATAAGATAAAGGATATACTGTCCTCCTGTCATTTTATCTTTAACTCGATTCCTGCCTTAGTACTAGATCAGGATCATCTTTGCTTCGTTAATGAGGATGTTACAATTATTGATGTTGCTTCTGCACCAGGTGGTGTGGACTACGAATATGCAATGAAGAAAGGCCTGACTGCCAAGTTATGCCTCGGTTTGCCAGGAAAAGTATCCCCTAGAACATCTGCCGAAATCTTAGTGACTAAAATTGATGCCTTTATGAAAGAAAGAAGTGATTAAATGAAAATTAGTGGAATAAATATAGGTGTGGCTTTAACCGGATCCTATTGTACGTTTGATAAAGTTTTTACCCAGATTGAACGACTTGTAGCAGAAAAAGCTAATGTATATACCATTTTCTCTGAACGTTCAAAGACCACCGACACTAGATTTGGCGAAGCAGAATACTTCCTAAAGAAAGCAAAGGAACTAACAGGTCATGATCCTATTACCACAATCGTGGAAGCAGAAAGTCTCGGTCCAAAAAATGTATTAGATATTGTAGTCGTGGCTCCCTGCACCGGTAATACACTTGCTAAGATGGCAAATGCGATTACTGATTCAAGTGTCCTCATGACCGCAAAGGGTATGCTACGAAATAATAAACCCGTTGTCTTTGCCATTTCCACGAACGATGCCTTAAGTAATAATCTAAAAAACATCGGCTTACTCATAAATGCAAAAAATGTCTATTTTGTCCCCTTTGGCCAGGACAATTATAAAACGAAACCCTATTCCATGGTTGCTCACTTTGATTTAATTCTTCCTACCTTAGAAGAAGCTTTGGAGGGAAGACAGCTGCAACCATTGGTGCTTACACCCAGTTGACAATCATCTAGATGGATTTATCAATCAAAAGGAGGCAATATGTGCGGGTTGGCAGGATTTTGTAATATAAAAGCTGATTACACAAAGGAAGAAAACAAATGGTTACAGGTACTAAAAAGTATGAAACGCGTCTTAGTACATCGCGGTCCGGACGATGAGGGAGCGCTATTATACGACAAGGCCGGTCTAGCACATACCCGGTTATCCATCATCGACTTAAACAGAGGGCACCAGCCCATTACCAGGGAACAATTTGGCTGCTCCTATAGCATCGTTTATAACGGAGAGCTATACAACACCTCTGAGCTTCGTGATAATTTAGTTCGAATGGGTTATGTATTTAAAACACATACGGATACGGAGGTTATACTATTAGGCTACATGGCCTATGGGTACGATTTTGTAAAAGAGTTAAATGGTATCTTCTCTTTTGCCATCTGGGATGACAACGCTAAGACTCTGGTCCTAGCTAGAGATCGTTTCGGTGTAAAGCCCCTATTTTATACGATAACAGACAATACTCTAATCTTTGCCTCAGAGCTCAAAGCGCTATTTGAATATCCGGGGATCAAGCCACAAATCGATGCCAATGGATTAAGCGAGATCTTTGGCCTTGGTCCTGCCAAATCCTATGGAAATGGTATATTTAAAAATATTTATGAGGTACTAGCCGGAAATATTCTAATATTTAATGAAAGCGGTATTCACAAACATACCTATTGGAATCTGATAAGTGCTCCTCATGAGGATTCTTATGAAGAGACCGTAGAAAAAACCTCCTTTCTCATCTATGATGCAGTAAAAAGACAGATGGTATCCGATATCCCCATCTGCTCTTTCCTATCCGGTGGAGTAGATAGTAGCCTTGTTACAGCTATCTGCGCAAAGGAACTAGGTAAGTTAGGCAAGCAGATTGAAACCTATTCCTTTGATTTTAAGGATAACGCAAAACACTTTGTCTCTAACGCCTTCCAACCTTCCCAGGACCGCCCTTATGTAGATATTATGATTGATCACGTTAAGAGCAAGCATACTTATTTAGAATGTGATAATGAGGATTTAGCAGATAATCTTTATCAGGCAGTCGATGCCCGTGACCTTCCTAACATGGCAGACGTAGAATCTTCCCTTCTCTTCTTCTGTGGTCAGGTGGCAAAGAAAACCAAGGTAGCACTTACCGGGGAATGCGCAGATGAAATCTTTGGTGGATATCCCTGGATACATCGACCGGAATTAATGGAGGTTAACACCTTCCCTTGGGCTAGGAATATGGAAACTCGTAAACTTTTACTTTCTGATGATCTATTATCTAAGGTAGATTTGGAAGCATATGTTCAGGCTGCCTATGAAAAGTCCTTATCCGAAGTTCCACGTTTGCAAGGTGAGGATCCGTTAAATGCACGTCGTAGAGAGATTGCATACTTGAATTTAAAATGGTTTATGGTAACACTCTTAGATCGTATGGACCGCTGTAGCATGCATTCGGGTCTGGAGGCAAGAGTTCCATTTGCAGATCATAGAATTGTGGAATATGTTTGGAATGTTCCCTGGGATATGAAGAGTAAGGGTGGCGTGGTAAAAGGATTACTGCGAGAAGCAGGCAAAGGATTAATACCCGATGAAATTCTATACCGTAAGAAAAGTCCTTATCCGAAAACTTATCATCCGGATTATGAGAAACTTCTTGGTAATCGACTAATGGAGGTTCTCGCTGACCCCAATGCACCAATTCGTCCTCTCATCGATATGAATAAAGTAAAGACCTTCTTATCAGCCCCTTCTGATTACGGGAAACCTTGGTATGGACAGTTAATGGCAGGACCTCAACTAATTGCCTACTTGTTGCAGGTGAATTACTGGCTGGATAAGTACCAAATTGAACTGGTTTAGAAAACGTGCAAAAACTCCTCAAGGTTGATACTAAGAACCTACGAAATAGCTTCTTAGTATCAACCTTTCGTCAAACACTTGCACTCGCGCGAATTATCGCGCGTCCGATCTCATCCGTCGCTTGGTATCTAAGAATTGCACGTAACCTGTAAATTTTTTCTCTTAATCTCATGGAGCATACCTCCTCTCGCAACCTGTTTATGAAAAGACTGGCTCTCAATAAAAGATCACTTCTTAATTAATAATATAGAATAATTATCTAGTATAATTTCCCTGTTATTATTGTTATTAGAATGAAGATAATGGTATAATACATATACATCTTTTATTGAGCAATGTGAATATAACTCATGAAACAAATAAGGCATTTGCCCAAAATCAAAATAGTGAACTTCTTTTACAGGAAATTAAAGAACTAATTCAAAATGATAATATAGCAAAAGGAAATTAGAGCTATATGATTATAATTTTAGTGTTAGTGTTAATATAGGAGGGACTCTTATGTTAGGAGGAGGCAGGTGATGAATTCACAAACAAAGGAACGTAAGAAATATTTCATGTATCTAGGATTATTATTTTTAGCTACTTTATTAACCTATAAGCTCCCACATAATTCGGTCTCTTTCCTAGAATATTTTATCAAACCAATCCGGTTAGGAAGTATCACCATCCATTTTTCAAGCTTTATCCCAATAGGTCTAATTCTATTTAGTATCATAGGAATTACAAATTTAAAGCAAAGTAGAATTCGAAGCAAATTTCTAATGATTATCATACTCTTTATGGTAATCCTCCCCTTTATGAAATGGTCTTTGGATTCTACAAGGTCGCTGTTTTATAAATCACAGAAGCAGACCATAACTTCTCTGGATATCGAAAAAGCAGATATTAGTATCAATGGGACTAACAATAAAATAACTGTTACTATGGCTTTTTCGGTAATTGATTATGGGAGAGGCAACCAACGTTTTCAATTTCGTGTTAATCTACCACCCTCCCTAAGTGAGTTTACCAAAGTTTCCACTTATGAATCAGATACTATGTATTGGAGTAATGCTAACCGAGATCCATTATATATTGTAGAAACCTTTGATATTATTTTTGATGTTGATCCTACGATGGATCAGTTTAGCCGTATTCATACGTATGATGAAGCTACCATATATGAGTTATATAATGAGAAGGAGTCCGTTCAAATTATCGATCAGGGTCTGGAATTAAATTAGACAATGAAAAAGGCTGTCATCCGGATGACAGCCTTTTTTATAAATTATTTTATTTATCTTTTATTATATCTTAGCTTTCTTTTGCAGTATTCGGTTTTTCAATTTCAACAATTGCATTCTTTTTCATAGGAATACGACAGTTTTTATTGTTGCCAAATTCAACAATTACGATTTCGTCCATAACATCGATCACTACGCCATAAAATCCGCCGGATGTTAACACACTATCACCAGCAGCTATTGTGGAAAGCATTGCCTGCATTTGCTTTTGTTGTTTCTTCTGTGGACGGATCAACATAAAATAAAGTAATAGACCAAGTACGGCAATCTGGGCTACTAAAATAAGCCATGAGCCTGAGCCGCCGCCCGTTGTATCCGTTAATAATATGAAATGATTCATAATTTCTGACCTCCTGGGTATTGTTTTCTATAATTCAATGTTATTCGCTTAATCTTCGCTCCTAACAAATCCTTCCAGCTTTTGTTTTTTATATTCCTTGTATCTTCCAGCTCTGATCGCTTCTCTAATTTCCTCCATCATGTGATTATAGAAATAGAGATTGTGTAGAACCATCAGTCGCATTCCTAACATTTCTTTTGCTTTTAATAGATGTCTGATATAGGCTCGACTATACTCTTTGCATGCCGGGCAACCACAACCTTCTTCTATCGGACGTTCGTCCAATTCGTATTTGGCGTTCATTAGATTCATCTTTCCGTAATTCGTGTAAGCATGACCATGTCTTCCGTTACGGGAAGGGTATACACAATCAAAGAAATCTACGCCACGATCTACTGCCTCCAAAATATTCGCCGGTGTTCCGACGCCCATTAGGTAAACAGGCTTATTAAGAGGCAAATAAGGAACCGTTTCCTCTAAGATTCGATACATTTCCTCATGGCTTTCTCCAACAGCTAACCCGCCAAGGGCATAACCGTCTAGATCCATTTCAGAGATTCTCTTTGCATGCTCAATTCGAATATCCTCGAAGGTACCTCCCTGATTGATACCAAACAACATCTGACTCTTATTAATGGTATCCTCCATACTATTCAAACGATCCATTTCCTTACGGCAACGTTCCAACCATCTTGTAGTACGATCCACGGAATTTTGCATATATTCCCTTGTTGCCGGATGTGGCGGACATTCGTCAAAAGCCATGGCGATAGTAGAGGCTAAATTCGATTGAATTTGCATACTCTCTTCGGGTCCCATAAATATCTTTTTACCATCAATGTGAGAATTAAAATATACGCCTTCTTCTTTTATCTTACGCAGCCCCGCCAGAGAAAACACTTGAAATCCACCAGAATCAGTTAAAATAGGCTTGTCCCAAACCATAAACTTATGGAGACCACCTAGTTTCTTTACAATCTTATCACCCGGCCTTACATGCAGATGATACGTATTGGATAATTCTACTTGCGTACCAATTTCCTGAAGATCTCGGGTTGACACTGCACCTTTGATTGCTGCTGTCGTGCCGACATTCATAAATACGGGTGTTTGTATGGTACCATGTACCGTAGCAAATTCACTACTTTTTGCCATACCATCCTGTGCTATTATTTTGTACATCTTATAAATATCCTGCTTTCTACTTCGAAATGCAAAGTATTTTTGATCTGCGAAATACGATCCACTTTGCCATGTTTAACATTTAAAGTATACCCTTAAACTACCATCTTTTCAACTAAAATATCTTTATTTCATAAATAATTAATGCTTCTTTATATTTTATTAAATTATTTCCTTCTAAAGGAAGCTTGCTTTTATAGAAATTGGTAATCATTGTGCAATTTTCACAATTATATGTTACATTTTCATTGCCAAATTACATATAATATAAATTCATTGCATATTTATGAAAATATTGGTAAAATAATAGTGTCAATTTTTAAAGAATTTACGGTATTAATGATGGCGGAGGTCCCTTTTATGTCAATTAAAAAATCTCTTCGTATTTTACTTATTATTTCGTCCATGATTCCTGTGATACTAGTTTCTGTCATTGCACATGGACTAATGACCAATAAACTGGTAGATGCTAATACTCAGAGTTTGCAGCGTACAGCCATAACCAGCATCAATGGTTTGAATGCCTTAATTAATACCCAGAAAACAGAAGTCACTCTATTATCCATGCAGGAGGAGCTTTTGGAATTTGCAAAAACTCACAATAATTCTTCTACTTTAGATACCTATTCTGCCAACGCATTTCTTAAAATGAGATGTTACTCTTATGAAAACTGCGAATATATCACCTTATATAATGCCAATCATGAAATCATCGCAAGTTCAAATGAAGACATGATCGGCACCGATACGAATGCAGATCTTACTCTTCATTATATGGATACTACCAAATCCATCGCCGTTGGTGTTGATGGATTGAAACCCCTTCAAAAAAATAATCATACCGCCTATACTCTGGATATTGGTTCTCCTATGATAGACACTAGTACCGGTGAAATACAAGGATATATTATTAGTACCATAGAGATCACTTACTTTAAAGACTTTTTAAAATCCTTATCTTTTGAAGAAACTGGCTTTAGCATTTTATTAGATCAAACCGGAGATATTATCTTCCATCCTGAAGAAGAAAAAATCGGAACTAAGATTGACTCTGACTTACTGTCACAATTAGTCTCAAACTATAACATGGGACAGATTACGGAAAGTGGTTCCTTTGAATATTTCTACGAGAATACGAATCAAATATATGGCTATAGTATTCTACCAGGCATTAATTGGGTATTACTAGTCAAGCAAGACACTAGTGAAATCAAATCTCTTACTACTGTTATGCTAAGTCTACTAACCCTAGTCTGTTTTATTCTACTAATTATTATAACGATTTTTGCTGATGTCCTCTCCAGAAAGGTATCCGCACCTATCATTGCCTTAAGAGATGCTATGCGAGCTGCCTCCGATGGTAATCTGACAGCCCAATCAAATATTAAATCCGGTAATGAACTAGGGGAATTATCGAAAAACTTTAATAAGATGCTTCATATAATAAAAACAAATTATGAAGATTTGGAATCCATGCACGAAGAATTGTTATTAAATGAGGAACAACTAAGGTCCAATTATGATCATATCGAGTATTTAGCTTATCACGATACTCTGACCAATCTTCCTAATAAACTAGCCTTTCTAGATTATGTTAATGCAGTTTTAGCCACAGACCAACAAGCCGGTTGTATGCATGCCGTCTACTTTGTAGATCTTGATAATTTTAAAATGGTAAATGATACCCTCGGGCATGAGTATGGTGATTCTCTTCTGGTAAAAACAGCTCAGCTATTATCCGATATTACCGGAGGTAGTGGGATGCTAGCAAGAGCAGGCGGTGATGAGTTTTTATTCTTTAGAGAGAATATCCCCTCCAAAGAGGAAGCCGTACAGTTTGCTTCCACTATCATAGAACTCTTTAAAAACCCCATAGATCTAAGTGGTGAAATCGTATATGTATCCATGAGCATCGGTATCTCAATATATCCTGAGAATGGAATTAGCTCAAATGTACTGATTAAAAATGCCGACATTGCCATGTACAAATCTAAAGATACCGGTAAAAATAAATTCACCCTGTTTGATGCCAAGATGGAGGAGGAGCTTAATCGTAATACTCTGATTCTTGAAGTACTGCGAAATGCTATTGACAACAAAGATATCTACATTCAATATCAACCCTTGATGGAAATTAATACAAATAATGTCATTGGCTTTGAAGCCTTGATGAGAATACATAGCGATCGCCTTGGGTTTATTACTCCAAATGAATTCATACCGATTGCAGAAGAAAGCGGTCTCATCAATGAACTTAGTAGCTGGTTAATACGTGAAGCCTGTTTATTTAATAGGAGATTAATCGATTTAGGAGCAACACCAAGAGCCGTATCCGTTAACATATCCTCTGTTCAAATTAATCGTCCGGGATTTGTGTCCCTATTATCAGAAATACTAGCAGAAACCCAGTTGCCACCCCAATATCTTGAGCTTGAAATAACGGAAAGTACCTTAGTATCCTCCATTATGGATACAACCCAGATGCTGAATAATCTACAAAATTTAGGCGTAAAAATTTCTCTTGATGACTTTGGTACGGGCTACTCTTCACTCAATTATCTAACCAATATGCCGATTGATACCTTAAAGATTGATAAATCCTTTATTGATAAAATCTGTAACAGTAACAAGGACTCCTGCATTGCGGAATCCATCATCCAGTTGGCACATAGCTTGGAAATAAAAGTAGTCGCAGAAGGTGTAGAGAACGAGAATCAACTTTGTC
>JAEWEO010000321.1 GCA_023389295.1 Bacillota bacterium | reverse complement strand
AAAGGTGCCTCTATTTCCACTACACTATCTCCGATTTCCATCTGAAAGGTAGCAAAATCCATCCAGACAAATAGAAAAATCAACGATCCCATCAATACAACTACAAAAATCATTGACCCATAGATCGTTAAGCTTCCACCTTTGGCAGCCAGATTACCTGTGGTACCAACGCCAACTCGTTTCTCGACGGTGGATTTACGATCCTTGGGATTATAATAATATCCGTTGATCCAATATTCATCTTCGTCCACATAGATGGGAGCATCTGAATTCTTTAACATTCTATCCATGGTGGAGGGAAATAATCTTTTTAGCACCTTTCCCTTTCTTATCTGACAGGTTCCATCCATCTCATGATAGAGATATGGGTTGGGAAACCATCGGTTCTCACTCTTTAACATAATTAACTTAGCATTATATTTACAATAGAGATGGTTGCTGATGATGAAATTAATCCCTGTCCAAACCGTAATATAGGTTATCTGTAGGGAGGTCGGCTTGATGAATAAAATCGGTAGAGTTAATGCGATAGAAGCAAGTAAGAGTACTATATTACTTTTCTTAAAGGACTCGATAACCGCTATCACCTTGGGATGCTTTAGGTCTTCGTCAGGTAAGGTAGTATTCATTCTCTGATTCTTTCTTATTCCTGCTGCCGATTGGTAAGATGCAAATAGAGCAATCGTAATAATCAGCATGCATATAATCATTATAATTTGAGCCATAACATTATCCCCTTCTTAATCATTTTTCGATTATTAATAAGGCCTTAACCATTTCAATAACTGTCTTACTCCTTACTCCAGACAATGGGCCATCTTCTCTTTCTCCAACAGCTTAAAGCTATTTCCATAGTAATCAATTAGCCCCTCGTCCTTCATTCTTGCTAGTTCTCTACACATGGAGGTTCTGGATACATTTAAGTAATCAGCCAGCTCCGTACGATTTAGCATGATCTGAAACATATTGCTACCTCTTTGGTTAGACTCATTTAGTAAATAACTGACTATTTTCTCTCTCATTCCCTTAAGAGTTAATAGCTCCAATTTTCGATTAAGAGTAACATTCTTTTCGCCAAGAATCATCATCATATTTTGAATTAAGCTGATGTGGAAATTGCAGCTGTTTCCACAGGATTTAATGATTCTCTCATAGGGTATTTGCAGAATTTTTGCATCCTCCTTAACATGAACCGTTACCGGTGAGATACGCTTTGTGGTACATACAATTCCTTCTGCAAACATATCCGCAGGCCCAAGAAATGCAACGATGTGCTTATTCCCTGCCAAATTTTCCTTCATTATTTCTATCACCCCGGATAAGACAA
The DNA here is from genome assembly GCA_023389295.1 of Bacillota bacterium. GTDB lineage: Bacteria > Bacillota > Clostridia > Lachnospirales > Lachnospiraceae > Mobilitalea. The sequence goes on along the minus strand of JAEWEO010000321.1, from coordinate 20,770 downwards.
CCCCCACAGAATTAATCTCGTCACCAGCAAAAAAGAGATATTCCTCTTGTTTAAAGCTTCTTACCTGAGCTCCCAAGCATGCCATTAGGTGTCCGAACTCCGTCTCCCCTATGCTACGAAAGAGAGCGCATTTTTTTATTATCGGATAATACTGCTCCATTCTTAATTCCTTCTTTCCAATTAGTATTTCCACTAACCAAATGTGAAAAGCTTGCCCGTGGTACCTAACCAATTCCATATCCAATGGCTATACCATTTTCTGGGAATTTTAGTGAATTACCGAGCATCACAATGTATAATATGTAAATCATTTTAAGTCTTTTCCATTTGTAGCTACAGCTACACTTATATAACACCTGTATTATACTCATCTGCTTCCGAAAAAGTCAACGAAAAAATACAAATATAACCTTAGCGTCATACATTCGTCTTTTCCGGATGCTAACATAAATCTATGGAGGTATGATTATGGCTATTCTTAATTTAAATAAATCACTTATCGTTTCTAATCAAATTTTTTCTATTTCTATATTTTTGTAGCCACAGCTACATTTTTTATTTTTCACCTGTATTATACTCATCTTGTTCAGTAGAAATCAAAGAAAAAAACTAGTCTATATATAAGGAGAGAATAAGTATGGAAAATAAGATGTTTTGTTATCAATGTCAAGAAACAGCAGGATGCACTGGCTGTACCCAATTTGGTGTCTGCGGTAAATCCCCTGCATTATCAAAAATTCAAGATTTATTAATCTATGTTACAAAGGGATTAAGCGCAGTTACTACTGCACTTAGAGCACAAGGTGAGGAAGTTAGCGCTGATGTAAATCACTACATTACCATCAACTTATTTACTACTATTACAAATGCCAACTTTGATGACGAGATTTTCTATAAAAGAGTATTTGAAACATTAGAGATTAAGAATGAATTATTAAATAAAGTAACCGATCCTTCCAAACTTCCGGCTGCAGCTACCTGGACTGCTACCACAAGAGAAGAATTGGATGCAAAATCCTCTCAGGTAGGCGTACTTGCTACCGAGAACGAAGACGTAAGAAGCCTTAGAGAACTTATTATCTATGGTTTAAAAGGTCTTGCAGCATACTTAAAACATGCAAATGAATTAAATTACGATAGCGAAGAAGTAAGCGCCTTTATGCAGAGAGCACTTGCAGCAACTCTTGATGACACCTTGAGTGCGGATGCTTTGATCGCTCTTACCCTAGAAACAGGTAAGTTCGGCGTAGACGGTATGGCTCTTCTTGACTCCGCTAATACAGGAACCTATGGTAATCCTGAGGTTACTAAAGTAAATATCGGTGTAGGAACCAGACCTGGTATCTTAGTATCCGGCCACGATTTAAGAGACTTAGAGCAGTTACTGGAGCAGACAAAGGGCACCGGCGTAGATGTGTATACTCACTCCGAGATGCTTCCTGCACACTACTATCCTGCTTTCAAGAAATATGATAATTTTGTAGGAAATTACGGAAATGCATGGTGGAAACAGAAGGAAGAATTCGAAAGCTTTGGTGGACCAATCTTAATGACTACGAACTGCGTTGTTCCTCCGGCTGCTTCCTATAAAAATAGACTTTTCACCACCGGAGCAACAGGAGTAGCAGGATGCGTTCATATTGAAAAAGATGAGAATGGTCATAAGGATTTCTCTCAGATCATTGAATTAGCGAAGACCTGCAAAGCACCAGTAGAGATTGAGAAGGGTGAAATCATCGGTGGTTTCGCACACAATCAAGTACTTGCATTAGCTGATAAGGTTGTAGATGCTGTTAAGAGCGGAGCGATCAAGAAATTCTTCGTTATGGCAGGCTGTGACGGCCGTCAGAAGTCAAGAAATTACTATACTGATTTTGCTAAGGCACTTCCAAAGGATACGGTGATCTTAACCGCTGGTTGTGCGAAATACAAATACAATAAGCTTGACCTTGGTGATATCGGAGGAATCCCTAGAGTACTTGACGCTGGTCAATGTAATGACTCTTATTCCTTAGCATTAATTGCATTAAAGTTAAAAGAAGTATTTGAACTTCAAGACATTAATGAGCTACCCATTGCCTTTAATATCGCTTGGTATGAGCAAAAAGCTGTTATCGTACTTCTTTCCCTCCTCTACTTAGGCGTTAAAAATATTCACTTAGGACCTACATTACCTGCATTCCTTTCTCCGAATGTTGCTAAGGTATTAGTAGAAACCTTCGGCATTGCAGGAATCGGTACTGTTGAAGATGACATCAAATTATTCTTGGCATAATTCCTATTGAAAAGGGTTAATCTACTGGATAAATACACATTTATTTATCCGGTAGATAAATATAAAGATACTTACTATTTTAAATGTAAATTCATAAGGAGGCACCCAGATGAGTGCATTTTTAGGCCCTATACATTACTGGCTTTATAATAAAATACAAATACAACAACGAATTGTTGATGAAATCTATCATCTCGGTGAGAAAAACGGTTTGTCCTTAGAAGATGATTGTAATAGCCTTTACGGAACCTTTGAAAACAAACCCCTAGAAGAAATGATTGATCACGGCAATATCCATGGATGGCTGCAAGAGCGCGTATCCCAGGTTGAATATAAATATGCTTACTCCGTTACCAAATTGTTAGAAAAGAATCCAAAAGCTTTAGAGGATTTAAAATCCATCGTGGCATCCAATGGAGCTAATCTTGCCCTCCCCCTAAAGAAAGCTCCTCTAAACGCTGCTGCCATCTATAAGATTATCTTGGATAACCTTCTTGACGGAATGCCTTGTGACCATGCAAACAGAGTATTAAAGCAAGGTGAAGAGGAGACGATCTGGCAAAGAAGCATCTGCGTTCACAGCCCCTACTGGGAAGAGGTTGGCGGAAATATTGCCATCTATTATGTGTTAAGAGATTCCTGGATTGAATCTTTAGTCAAAGAACTTGGCTTTACTTTCGAAAAGCCGGATACAGATACGTATTGTATTAAATCCGCACAGGCGTAATCGTATAAAGACATATATTTAATAACAATGGATATATTCAAAATAACTATGGAGGCAAAGCCTCCTAAAGAGCAAGGAGGCTTGGATATGAATAGTATTAAGTTAATGATGGAGGAACATCAATATATTCTTAGAATGCTACAAGTAGTACGTAAGGCATGTTATGGCGTACTTAAGGGTGAGGAGATCAACTACGATGATTTCAATCAAATGATTGATTTTATTCGTAACTATGCGGACGCTCATCACCACAGCAAAGAAGAAAAGCTCTTATTTAATGAAATGGTAACCCATCTGGGTCCTTTAGGAAATAAACTAATTACCCATGGCATGCTTGTAGAGCATGACTCCGGAAGATTATTTATTCAGGAATTAAATGAAGCCTTAAATCGTGTGAAAGCTGGCTATGAGGAAAGCAGACTCGATGTTATTGCAAATGCCATCAGTTATACTCATTTATTAAAGCGCCATATTGAAAAGGAAGATAGCGTTGTCTATACCTTTGCAGAGCGTCAGCTATCTCCTGAGATTCTTGATAAGGTAAACAAAGACACAGAAGTCTTTGAAGCCAACGCAAAGGATAAAGGTACTCAAAAATATTATGAAGCCCTAGTAGAGACTCTGGAGAATAAATATTTACGTTAAATCTTCTTTGGAATTCTTCTTATAAATAAGGAAAATTAAATTTCCCTTCCTTACTTCTCTCTCTTCAAAAATGTCAAATTCACAGACATTTTTGAATTATGTATTAATCATAGTAGCCATAGGCATAATTCTTCTCATGCCTATGGCTACTATGATTATTTGGCTTTTACTATTTGGCTTTTTACTACTTGGTTTATGCTATTAGTCTTTTATTATTAGACTTTCTACTATTTGGTTTTTACTATTAGCTTCTGCTATTAGACTGCAATTACTAGATTTCTATTACTAGGTTTCTAATTACTATATTGCTATAACTATGTTTCTGTTGCTAGACTTCAATTACTAGACTTCTAGAATATTTCATCACATTTTGTCGACAAGTAACTCATTGCTTTTATGGAAATCATCCTCTAGAATAGAACTAAATAACCATTCTTTTGTAAATTGCTTTCAGGAAGTTCCAGCTCCAGTTAAGAGGTTTTAATTGCCCAGTAATCTATCAATAGTTTGGTTTTTATTTATTAGCTAAATAAAAAGGTTAAAATATTAGTTAGGAAATTAGTATCGTTATCACGAAGATGAGAGGAGCTATACCCTTATGATCGACGTAACTACCATTGATAAATATCTGCTTATGCATGGTGATTGTATGGAAAAGTTAAAAGAAATTCCTGACCATAGTATCGAACTAATCCTAAGTGACCCACCTTATAATCTAGCAAAATATTCAACCGGTAATATGAAGTTTGAATGGCGTAGCGAGATAAATAACGATGTTGCCAAATGGGATTTAAAAGAATTAGATCCCTTACATTTCCTCCATGAGTTCAAGCGAATTCTATCTCCTACAGGTAATATTTTTATCTTTACCAGCTACCATATGATTGGTAAATGGCATGCGGTTTTTGATCGTGAGTTTGACACCTTTCAATTTATGGTATGGCATAAAACGAATCCAGTCCCTAACATTCGCAGATCCTCTTTTCTTAATAGTTGCGAACTAATCGTCTGCATGTGGAACAAGGGGCACACCTGGAGTTTTACCAAACAAAGTGATATGCATAATTTCATTGAAAGTCCCATCTGTATGGGGAATGAGCGTCTAAAGAACCCAAAGCATCCCACCCAGAAGCCTCTTACGGTATTAAAGCAAATCATACAAATCGCAAGTAATGAGAAGGATTTGGTTCTTGATATGTTCATGGGCGTTGGCTCCACGGGAGTTGCTGCAAGAGAATTAAACCGTACATTCATTGGTATTGAAATAGATGAGAATTATTTTGAGGCATGTAAAAATCGCATGGCTCAAACAGAAAAACTACCAGGCCTTCTTATCCCTCAAAATACATAAACTTTAACCATATAACCGATCCCGCAAATCGTAAGTATTCTTACTGATTTGTGGGATAATCTACACTACCCCGATTGGTCCGGTTCTTCGATCTTTATCAACTCCTCCATTCATAAATCCTATATGACTATTTGCAAACCTTGCTCTCATTATTGCATTTTCTCCATACTTCAAGCGGATATCATCAATTACATGATCAACAGCAGATAATCGATCAAATAAATCCCCCTCGATCATATCATATTGACGTATTCTCTCATTGGTTATTCTAGTTGTCCTTACACCTATTTTACGAATAGGATACGACTTGTTCCATGCCTCGTCGAAACACTTAACTGCAAATTTATATATTTCACTTGTGGCATCCGTTGGATTTTTCATAGATAACTGATGACTAAATCCCAAAAGGTTACTATAACGGATAGATATTACTACAATCGATCCATATACTCCATCTGCCCTCATTCTGGCACCCACGGTTTCACAAAGCGATAAAATTACTTGATGTGCAGTTTCACTATCCGTCACATCAAAGGGAATCGTATATGAATTACCATACCCTTTGTTATATCTAGAGGGTCCGACACTCGAAGGTATAAATCCAATATCTGAAAAAGAAATACCATTAGCAAATGCAATCAAAACGTCTGCCTGTGATTTTAAATGTGAGCGTAATATATTCAAATCTGTATTGGCGAGTTCTCCAATTGTCCGTATTCCAAGACTATTTAACTTCTTAGTTGTTGCATAGCCAACTCCAAACAAATCAGATACTGGGAGCGGCCACATTTTCTTCTCAATTTCATTAGGAAATAACGTATGAACTTTATCAGGTTTAGAGAGTTCACCCGCCATCTTTGCTAAAAGCTTATTATCTGACACACCTACATTAACTGTCAAATCCATTTCATTCTTAATTCTATCCTTTATCTCATGTGCAAGTAATACGGGTATTCTCTCAATTTCAGAAATTCCACTCATATTCATCCAGCATTCATCTATGCTGTATTGCTCAACATCATCCGTATATTCTTTTAGTATCTCGACAAAGTGGCGTGATGCCTCTACATACAGTCCATAATTTGCACCCTCCACGATAAGCTCGGGACATTTAGAGCGCGCCTTATCTATCGGTTCTCCTGTCGCTATACCGTACTTCTTACAAGGGATGCTTTTTGCCAGAATAATCCCATGCCTTTCTGCCTTACTTCCAGCTATTACAGAAGGCACCGTCCTTAAATCAAACGTTTCTCCCAATACCTTCGTTCGATATGCCGCTTCCATTGAAAGAAAAGCACTATTAATATCAACATGAAAAAAGATTTCTCTCCCCATAGTTAACTAATAAATCACCTCAAAAAGAATCCATTTATGTGTCTTTATATGATATCTTAAATCAACCATTTTCTCTTTTCCATCTTTTGTTATCTTACATATGCAGGAAATGACATCGACACCTGCATAATGAATTTCATTTACAGTTCGTACTTCAGTAATATCAGCCGTAATCAACTGATGTTCTTCATCCTCAAATCTAAACCTTATGGGTCTGATCGATCCATCTGTATTGCACATGCTAATGACTTGTATTGGAAGATTTAACTTCTCCATTTACATTCCACACTTCCTTAACCATTTCTATAATAAGTTTCACCATGTTTTCTTTTTAATATTTCCTTAAACCAGAAAACTTCCGTCTCCAACTCTTTGATGCATTGTTTGCTGCCAATAAACATCCTTCTCACTTGCTTTATAGACTCGATTTTATTCATGGACATCAATGTGAAAGAATACTTTTTCCATACATATGTTCTCCTTTTGATTCGAATTATATCAGAACTTATGTTCGATGTAAAGGGAGAACATAAAATATTTTCTAAAGGGAAATATTGTTGAGGGCTAATAAAGTTTGTAGTTCTATATAACCGTTTACCTACTTCACCATTCATTTGTATAATTACAATTTTTCTTGAATTCATAAATATAAAAAACCGATCTCCAGTTGTTAGATTTTCACGTCTAACTCTTGGGGATCGGTTCACATATCAACCGCGTAGGTTATTCTTTATGTCTAGATTAATTATAGTTCCATGTATATTTGTAGGATCTTAATATTCTAATCCGTATCAATGCATTTAGGTATTCTCCTGCTCAAATACCTGTCTAAAAACAAGCAATCCATGCATCATCTTTGGAAATCCTGAAGTAGGTCCAACTAATAATATAGCATGCTCGATTTCCTCTTTTGTGCAACCGCTTTTTAATGCTTTGAGAATATGTGTTCTTAACGAATATTGATTTTGACAATCCGTTGATAGTGCCACTTTAATTAACCATCTTGTTTTTTCATCAAGAGGACCACCTTTTTCGTGAACTAATTTACCATACTTCTGATATGCTTCATATATTTCATTGTGGTTTTTATTAAGGTAATCCAAATTCTTTTCAATTACCGGAAAGTTTTTAATTTTTTCATCCATAGAAACACCTCCATATTTTAATTGTCACCAATAATTTCAAAGATAAACAATGAACCTTGTTTCTTTATTTATGGGTGACCGTGATTATAAGGAGGTAATACTTCATTCATAAGGAAGTCACATTCTATCTATAAGGGCGGTCATACTCCATCCATAGAATTGTGTTCTATCCATTACCCAATATATAAATTTGCTATGATTCCTTATTGGTATTGTTTGAAAGATAATTCTAGGGTCCAAAGCATAAACTCATCTCATGTCTTTGTTAATTAATCGTATTTTTATATACCTTGCTTCCAACGGAGCTATATGTATTAATTTCCTGCTTTAGTTGGCATTTTGCAATGGTATTACAGCTTATGGTTGCATTATTAGCACCATAAACAAAGATTCCTCGATTATTTAATGTAGAATTCATTTTTCCGGTTATATTATTATAGGAAATATTGGCATAATCACTATTTAAATTGACTGCGATACCATTGTCGGAAGATCCGATGATTTTATTCGTACTGATGGAACAGCTAATACTTTTGTTATATAGGTATATTCCACTCTTAGCTGCATTCTTAACTAAATTCTTATATACAACCGATTTACTTGAAGCGGAGATACCAATCCCTCCATATGAACTTCCAGCTTTACCGGGCGAATATAACTTATTGTAATAGACTTTTGTATGATAGGAATTGTCTACATAGATTCCGTGGTTGTCGGTCCTTGTAATAATATTACTTCCAATATAGCCTTCCGGTGCATCAGAATGATAAATTCCCATACGTTTCGTATCAGCTATGTTATTTTTCTTTACTAATACTCCAGACATAGGGCGCTCCTTACTGCCCATAATACGAATTCCATCTCCCCACATTACTGATTTTCCGGAACCATACTGATGTATGTTTTTAATTATATTTCCTTCAATTGTAATATTGTAATCCTCCGGAAGACTTTCCTTCTTCGTTCCAGGCAAAGCATCAAGATAATGTTCTTTATCATTACTGATAGAAGTATATACTAAAACTCCTGCGCTTGCATTCGTAATGGTATTATTACTAATCATTACATTAACATAATTATATGCCTTAATAGCAACTTCATCGATATCATGAAAATTGTTACCGGAGATTGTGATGTTCTTATGAAAAACTCCCTTAACCGAAGTATGGGAGCCAATTGCCCTCGGATAATTGTAAATCTCATTATTCGTTATAATAATTCCGTCACAAGCTAGGTCATCGTAGTGGATCAGCTCGGACTGCATGGAAGAAACCACTACATCATCATGAACAATATCAAGCTGGATAGCCTCTTTCGGTGTGGTTCCGTTATATCCAAATAGGGTACAACCATCCACTTTTCCATTTTTCACCCCTGCAAAGAGAATCAGTTTACTACCTTCCGGCACATTACATATCGTAGCATCTTGTATGGTTATGTTTGATGCATGGATAAACCGAAAGCTTTCCGATCCTTTTGATATCTTAGAAGAATCCCAAATACCACCCTTGATTGTAATATTTGAAGCTGTTAAATATCCACCTTTATCATTCGTTAAATCATTGGTAATAATCGCACCCTTTTCATGACTTTTCAGTAATTTAGCTTCATCATCCGCTAGAATAGTTGTGTTAGAGTAAATACGAAGCTCTTTATAAAGATAGTATTCTCCTGCCGGAATATGGATGGTAAGATTGTAGTTATCATCTTTGTTATAATCAAGCAAATTCTGAAGTTCCGCCGAAGATGAATTTGCTGCTAGTGTTACCGTTTTGTCTGTTCTATCAGCCGCTGATACATTAGCAATTGATATACTGATGAAACAGATGAATAATATCAAAAATAATTTCCGCCGAATTCTCATTTGTAATATCCTCCAATTATGTTTTTCAAACTAGTTTCTTTCCTGTCGATAAAATTAATCTCTTACCCATCCCATTATCAGATAGAATACGATGATATTATCAACGAAATCTATGTTTGTCAAAGGCAAGAAAATTCCATTTTTACAAATACAACAGAACATGGATAGTCATTCCACCCACTTTTAGCAACTTCGATTATTCTTTTTAAATTCCTACATGAAATAGTAAAATAATGGTAGATTTATCCTCTTGGTTATCTTATAATATCTTATAATAAATTATAAAAATAAAATAGTATTCTGTTTCATCGACTTACAGACTATTTAAAATAAGTTATTACAACATTAATTAGGAGGAGCACTATGAAATTAAAATCTTGGTTAAAATACTTCATTTATATTGTCGTGATATTCTTTCTAATTACTCTGAGAGAATATGTTGAACAATTAGCTTCTGCGGCATATTACAGGATGCAATACCCCGCAATTAATTACTATACAGTAATTAGTTTTCTTCTTGGGGTTTGCATCGGATTGTTATTAGGTTTAGATCATTTACTTCGAGAGCTTGCAAAAAATGGGAAATGGCAAATCAACTTACCAAAATTAATCTTATTAGGAATACCATCCTTATATTTTTCACTTACTAATATATTTCTTTTAAGTACTATCCATTTTTTACAAGTCATCTTTGCCTATCCTTTATTTCATGTCATAAAGTATGGAAGCGACTTCGTACCGCTATTTCAATTGATACTTGGCTATGTGATTATTACAAGCTTTGATAAAAACAAGTAATAAATTTTAGTATAATCAAACTACAAAGCTTGCAATTTCCTTCTTTAGCACCTCGGAGTTCTTCCTTGATAGCACCACTTGTTTTGCTACCTCCGCAGATTGGTCCGTAATATTTGAGATTCGCTCTGCAATATCTCCGGTCCCAACTGCACCTTCTGTTGCCGCTTGTGCAACTTCATTTACAGAGAGCATAATATTTTCTATGGAAGCCGTTAGTTCCTGTGCTGTAGCACTAAAATCGGTAATTAGGCTGTCCATATATACCGCATCCTTATTATAAGCCTCTGCTACTTTAAGAAAATCACTGAAGCTCTTTGAGATATCCATAGTTACATATTCTAATAATTCTCTTGAACTATCCGAGAGGTTCATCATTGCCTCCGTAACCTCTTTTGTTACACTATGTATTTTTGTAACGGCATTTTTAGATTCATTTGCAAGTTGTCTTATCTGATCAGCTACAACAGCAAATCCCCTTCCGCTCTCTCCTGCTCTGGCAGCTTCAATAGAGGCATTGAGTGCTAGAAGATTGGTCTGTGAAGTTATTTGCATAATGGAGTCTGATAATACATCGATCTGTGTTACTATTTTAGCCTGCTCTATAGCCTTCTCAAGCTTTTTCTCAATTTCATAACCAATTTGATTTGCCCTATCTTGTGATACACGGATCTCTTCTTTTGTGTTCTGAGCTCTCTTACTAATCTCAACTACTTGTAATGCGGCCTCCTGCGACTTCTCAGCAATGGTTCTAGTTGCTGTCTCTATCTCCGTAGAGGTTGTTGACATTACCTGCGCGGATGCAGCAGTCTCCTCCATACTTGCAGCAAGCTCCTCTGAAGTAGCCGCAACATCCTCTATGTTATCATTTAACACCTTTATATTTTCATTAATGTGTGCCACAACATCAATCATTCCGTCTGCTGCCACTTTAGAACTACCAACCAAACGAGCAACTGATTCCTTCATGATTTCTATTTCCTTTGCTAAGATACCAAAATCATCTTTTCTGCGTCTATAAGTTTCTGGTAATTGAATGGAGAAATCTCCTGTCGCAAGCGTCTTAAAATAATTACTTATGATTTTGAAAGATCGATTTAAATTCTGTGATAAATAAGTAGCAATAGCAACTGCAACTAAGATAGAAGCTCCAAAAATCACTATGTATGTAGTAATCATTTCTTTTACCTTAGCTTCTTCACTTACCTTGATGGACGAAATATATTCATCAATATAGTCCGTATAATTCCCCGTGCCAATTACCCATTCAAAAGGTTCAAAGGCCAAACTATAACTTCTTTTTGGTGAAGCTACGGTTTCATTTTCCTTAGGGAACCAATAGTCCGTATAACCGCCATTCTCCTGTCGTCCTGCCTTAATGATAGCTTCAATCATACGAAACCCCTTCTCATCCTCCGCATCCATTCTGTTCTTACCTTCTTCTGCTTTTCCTAGATATACAACGTTGACACCTTCATAAGTGTCAATCCAGAAATAACCCCCCTCGCCATAACGCATATCGCGAACAGAAGTTACAGCAATATCCTTGGCTTCTTCTAATGAATATTCGCCTTCCTGATACCTTTGATAAATACCATTTATCATGGATATAACACTTTCCACTTGATTTTTTATGTTATTGTCGTAATCATTACGTATGCTAGCTTCTAACGCATTCAAGCTGCTTTCTAACTCCTTTGACTGATTTACTACAGAAATGCCAGCCATAAGCATTGCTACTAGAAGTAGTATTGTTGCCAATAAGATCACTTTTGTTCTAACTTTAAAATTATTTAGTTTCATGCAAGTTATCCCCCAAATTATGCTAATTTTTAAATCTATTCTACTGCATTAGACATAATATTTCAAGAGGTTTTAGTAATAATATCTATTATTGTTATTGTTTTGTCATGGTTTGTTATTTTTAAGACAGTATTCAAAAACAGCCCACCTCTTGCAATAAGGAGGTTGACTGCTTTGTCCTACATTATATGAAATTTTCTATCTTTATACCGCCTCTTTCACTAACTGTGGTGGTACCCGGTGTAGTAAATCATTTGTCGCCTGATTATCCATAATCCAAGCCTCTATGTCACCTTTCTCGATTACTAAAGGCATACGATGATGAACTTCTTTCATGGAATCATTTGCCTGTGTTGTTAGAATTACATAGCGCATTTCATCTTGATAATAAGAATATAATCCTGCCATATAGAGCACGTTCGTTCCTTCCAGACGAAATAAGAACTTCCTCTTGCTGCTATCCCATTCATAGAAACCCGTAGACGGGATGATGCATCTTTGGTTTAGGAGACTATTTCGAAAGGTTTTCTTCTCAAAAGCGGTCTCCGATCTGGCATTGATAATAACACCCTTTCCATCAAACTTTGGAAATCCCCATCGGCTAAGGGTTGGTGATATCTCTTTATTCTCGTCAATCAATATCGGTGCCAAATTGGTGGGAAATACTTCTCCCGTTCTTGCTTCCTTCCCTTGAAACTTGGCATTTAATTTATTTAATATCTCCATTACTTCTTCACTCTGCTCTGCGGTAAAGTTATATCTTCCACACATATTTGATCTCCCCTTTCTTAAGACGATAATCATTCCTATTTCTTATTCTTAGCGCATTCTAATTTCTTATGACATATTCTAGCATATTTGTAAAAAAACAGATAGACATACTTTTTACCTAATAAAAAATATTTCTTAGATAAAAATTTATATGAAAAGTCATTTGACTTTTTCAGAATTTAGATTATGATATAGTATGTGCGTTAAATTTCAGAACCTGTATTCTTGTGAAATTTCATTATTAAATCCTACAGAAATTCAATTTACAATTTCTTATAATAAACCACCAACAACAATACACTTTTAAGTACTTTTACTTATTATTATGAAACATAAAATCGCCGATAATCTATATAAATGCATCGAAGGAGGATACCATATGAAAACCGGTTTTGATCCACAAAAATATATTGAGGAGCAATCGAAATTCATCTTAGAACGTGTTAATAATTATGACAAATTATATTTGGAATTCGGAGGAAAGCTTATTGGGGACAAGCATGCAAAGCGCGTACTTCCCGGCTTTGATGAAGATGCCAAGATTAAATTGCTTCAAAAGTTAAAGGATCAGGCCGAAATTATTATTTGCGTGTATGCAGGAGACATTGAACGTAATAAAATCCGTGGTGACTTTGGAATTACTTATGACATGGACGTATTACGATTGCTCGATGATTTCCGTAGCTACGGACTAGAAGTAAATAGTGTGGTGATCACTCGTTATAATAAACAGCCTGCAACAACCGTATTTATAAATAAATTAGAACGCCGTAACATTAAAGTATACAAGCATGCAGCTATTCCCGGTTACCCGGCCGATGTAGAAACCATTGTTAGTGAAAACGGTTATGGAATTAATCCCTACATCGAAACCACAAAGCCGATTGTTGTTGTTACTGCTCCCGGCCCCAACAGCGGTAAACTCGCAACCTGTCTTAACCAGCTTTATCATGAATATAATAGAGGAAATAATGCAGGATATTCTAAATTTGAGACCTTCCCCGTATGGAATGTACCCCTAAAGCATCCTTTAAATATTGCTTATGAAGCAGCTACGGTTGATTTAAAAGATGTGAATATGATCGATAACTTCCATTTTGAGCGTTACAATCAGATTTCTGTTAATTACAATCGAGATCTAGAAATGTTTCCGGTAATTAAGCGCATTATTGAAAAAATCACCGGTAAAGAATCCATCTATCAGTCCCCTACAGATATGGGTGTAAATCGAGTTGGATTTGGCATCATTGATGATGCAATTGTAACTGATGCCTCCAAACAAGAAATTATTCGACGCTATTTTGCTACGGTATGTGATTTTAAGAAGGGTTTGGTGGATGAGGAGTCTCTGACCCGCATGAAGGTTATCATGGAGGAGGTCGGATTAAAGCAGGAGGATAGACACTGCGTACTTCCAGCTAGAGAATACGCTGCTAAATTAAAAGAGTGCAGCAATGACAATGAGAGCGTTCCCGTGATGGCATTTGAATTTGAAGATGGAACGATTATTACCGGAAAAGGATCTGCTACCATGGATTGCTGTTCCGCTGCTCTTCTGAATGCAATCAAATATTTGGCCGGAATAAGTGATGAAATCTATCTTCTTTCTCCGTTGATTTTAAATACCATTCGTGATTTGAAGGATCGTGACCTTCACAGCAAAATCACTTATTTAAATGCAAATGAGATTTTAATTGCTCTTAGTATTTGTGCGGTAACTAACCCTACAGCACAACTTGCTTATGAGAAGCTCTCCTCTTTAAAAGGTGTTCAAGCACATTGTACCGTATTATTGAACCGCCACGATGAGCAAATTTTAAGAAAACTTGGCATCGATGTAACTTGTGATGCTGTATATCCTTCTGAAAATCTGTACTATGTATAATCTAGCAGGCTCTCTTGTCCGACGATATTATTGCAAATAGATCAAGTAGACAGTAGCTTTTATACAACAGGATAATTTGCTGTCATAAAATTGAGTATAAAAATTCCCGCATTTAACCAAGTTATTGTTAACCTTGGCAATGCGGGATATTTTTTATTAATCGCTAAAAGGAACTCCATCCCAGACTTCCTGATTGACTACTACTTCATACTCTTTGCTCCACTCCGCATATAATTTTGAGAACATCTTATTGCGTCGTTCCTCAATAATTCTCTCCTTTACCTGAATGATTGCGTCCTCATTATGATCTGTGACACAATAGATAATATGCCAGCCATAATCCGTTTCAACAACGGAACTAACTTCACCGGTCTTTAGGCTAAATGCAGCCTCTTCAAATTCTTTGCCAAATTGTTCGGGTGCTTGACCTTTTCCAAAGGTATATTCGATCTCCTTTGCTTCCGTATTCGCCTCAGCTAAAGCATAGAAATCCTCTGTCTCTTTAGCCTGTTTAGCAAGGTTTTGAACTTTTTCATAAGCAGCCTGCTTCTCTTCTTCACTTAGTGCTATCTTCTTACCCTCTGCATCAAAATCCGTATTATAGATAAGAATGTTTTGCACCGTAATTTGCTTTGCTTGCTCATCCGAAACATTAGCATCCACATTAATGGTCTCTGTCTCAAACACTTTGTTGGCCAGTAGATTATCGTAATATATCTGTTGTAGTAATTCCTCCGTAATCAAATACTTCTCTTTATCCTCTGAAGTAAGTCCTTCAAAATGCTCTTTTGCATAAGAGTTAGCCTCTGCAACTTCTTCTTCCGATAACATAATATCAAGCTTCTCTGCTTCTGCACGTATGATTTTCAACTCCGTAATCTGGTTGATTACTTCTTCCTTAATCATCTTCCCAAAGGTGCTACCATTACCTAAAATATCTGCATCCCAAATACCATTACCATAATCAGCTTCATAATCTTTTTGTACAGCTTTCAGATATACCATCGCTTCATTGTAATAAACATTAGTATCCCCTATAACAGCGATCAATTGACCGGAGGTAGCCTGTTCTTTCACCTCTTCCTGCTCCTTGGAATTATTGGACTTGTAATAAGAAAGCTCCTGTACAGTCTCGGTTGCTACATCATAGGTAATATATAGTTCGTTGTCATTTTTTAAATAGGAATAAATTACGGAAGTATTATCACCCTTCATGGTCTGGGCTATCTCGCTACCAAATGGGTCCGATAGCAACTTGCTTACTTCCTCCTTGTCCATCCCAATACCAACCCCGTAAACCGTATATTTTCCGGCATTCTTTAGTAGTGTAATGGAGGTTACATCCTTACCGGTAGTTAAAACCTGTACCACATCCTTCATCAGATACACTCCATTACTTTGCTGCTCTAGCTCTACTCCGGATCGCTTCTCAAATTTAGATATGGATTTTCCTATATAGTTCGTTAGTTCGTATCGTTTTGTACCGACATTGCAGGCAGATAACAGCATAAACACAAACAATATCAATGGTACGAATAAAAATCTTTTATTAACTCTCATCACCTGTTCCCCTTTCACTCATTGGTCGGTTCCATCATCTGCCAGATCCTAGACCCAAGGCAGCTACGCTCATCATCACTTATCATTACCATCATTCACTACGTTAAGCTCTGATTTCAGGATCTTAAAATCCTCCAACAGCTTCATTAAAACATCAAAGATCGCTATTGCATCCGTTTTACCTTTAGGATTAGACGGTAGCTTATATACAAAATAAGGATTTGCCTGTGGTATTAGCTTAAGGCTATTATTATGCTTCGCTATCAGTTGTGGAATCTTCTCGATGGCCAATTTTGCCTTCGGATACATCATGAGCTTCACTTCATTCTCCTTATGCACGAGTCCTACTACATAAACACTATGACAAATAGCCTTCAAAAGAGCAATATTTAAGAGATTATTAACTGCACTTGGCATATCTCCAAAGCGGTCCATTAATTCTTCCTGCATATCCATCATTTCTTCTTCATTTTCAATATCTGCGATTCTCTTGTAAATGTCAAGTTTTTGTACTTCATTTTTAATATAAGTTGCGGGAATATAAGCATCCATATCCATGTCCACCGTAGTTTCGAAGGTCTCCTCCGTAGAATCCTCACCCTTCATGGACTTAACGGCTTCATTAAGCATTTTACAGTATAAATCATATCCGACTGCTTCCATATGTCCGCTTTGTTCCTCTCCAAGAAGATTACCGGCCCCACGGATTTCAAGGTCCCTCATGGCTATTTTAAATCCCGAACCTAATTCTGTAAATTCCTTGATTGCATGAAGTCTCTTTTCGGCTATCTCTTTTAACATCTTATCCCTCTTATACATTAGGAAGGCATAAGCAGTACGATTGGAACGTCCGACACGACCGCGTAACTGATAAAGCTGGGATAAGCCCAGGCGATCTGCATCATCTATAATCATGGTATTTACATTGGAGATATCAAGTCCAGTTTCAATGATGGTTGTTGACACTAATACATCGATTTCCCCGGAGATAAATTCAAACATGATTTTCTCTAAGGTGTGTTCATTCATCTGCCCATGAGCAAAGGCTACGTTTGCCTCAGGAACCAGTTTCGCCACCATATTAGCAACCTCATCGATACCGTTCACGCGGTTATATACATAGTATACCTGTCCTCCGCGCGCCAGCTCTCTACTAATTGCTTCTCTGATAATTTCATCATTGTGTTCTAAAACATAGGTCTGAATTGGCAACCGGTCAACGGGTGGCTCATCCAGTACACTCATATCACGAATACCAACTAGGCTCATATGAAGTGTTCTTGGAATTGGTGTAGCCGTCAGAGTAAGTACATCGATATCCTTCTTTAAATGCTTAATCTTCTCTTTATGGGTAACACCAAAACGCTGTTCCTCATCTACTATTAATAATCCTAAATTCTTAAATTTAACATCAGCAGATAGAACCCTGTGAGTTCCGACTATGATATCCAGACTTCCCTTCTTTAGGCGCTCCAAAGTCCGCTTTTGCTCAGCAGAACTTCGAAAACGGGACAATACATCGATACTAACCGGGAAATCCATCATACGTTGCACCAAAGTATTGTAATGCTGCTGCGCTAAGATAGTTGTAGGCACTAAGATTACCACCTGTTTACCGTCAGAAACTGCTTTAAAGGCTGCACGAATGGCGATTTCCGTTTTACCATAACCAACATCACCACAGATTAGACGATCCATAATCCGTTTGCTTTCCATATCCCTCTTTGTTGATTCTATGGCATTTAGCTGATCCTGTGTCTCCTCATAAGGAAAGGCTTCTTCAAATTCCTTCTGCCACACAGTATCAGGACCAAACTGATACCCCTCCTTTTGCTGTCTTTTGGCATAGAGTTCCACCAGTTCCTTGGCAACCTCCCTAACAGCACCTCTGACTCGTGCTTTGGTATTCTTCCACTCAACAGAATTTAATTTATTCAGTTTCGGCTTTCTACCCTCAGAACCGGAATATCTTTGAATCACATCAAGGCCTGTTGCAAGAATATACAACACGCCTCCACCACCATACTCTATTTTAATAAAATCCTTTGTTACCTTATCAACTTCGATCTTCTCAATCCCTCGGTAAATTCCAAGTCCATGATTTTCATGTACCACATAGTCACCGGGCGTAAGCTCAGTAAAGTTCTGAATTTTATTTCCTTCATAAGCCGGTTTCTTTTTCTTCTTTCGTTTCTCCGTCCCGAAAATATCACTTTCCGAGATAATTACTAATTTAATTAAAGGATATTCAAAGCCCCTGCGGAGATTCCCATAAGCCACCATAATCTCGCCAGACTGGAGCACACGGTCCATATCATCACTATAAAAAGCGTTTAGGTTAAATTCTCGCAAATCCTCACTAAGGCGCATTGCCCTAGTTCTGGAACCGGATAATAAGATCACACGGTATTTGTTCTTCTTCCACCGCTCCAGATCTTTTACTAACACATCAAAATTCTTATGATAAGACGATAAGGTCTGGACGGTAAAATCATATTTCTTTTTTGGAGAATAAAAATTATTCTTAACCTCCATGGTGCTAATTAAAACGGTATTCTTATTAGCAAGAAAACCCATGGCCTCCTTATAGCCATAGATCACATTCATTTGTCCGGGAAGAATATATCCTTTCTCGACACGTCCGATCATTCCCTCACGAAATTCCGTCTCAACCGTTTCCCCTTTTTCCACCAGTCTTCCCGGTTCATCTAGAAAAAATATGGTATCTTCATTATCAAAATACTGAAAAAAACTGACGGTCTGCTCAAAGAAATAACTGATATAGCTTTCCATGGCAATAGAACCTTGAAAGGATTCCAGGTTCTCTTTAAATTCTTCTATAATTTGATGAATTCTGGCAGCTTCTTCTGTTTTAAACTGATCTCTGAGGCCTTTATAATATTTCTTTTCTTCCTCCTCAATCTTCTTTAGACCAGCCTTTAAACATTTTTCATCCGGTATAATCTCTGCTGCCGGGAAAATTACTACGCTATCCACCTGCTCAATAGAACGCTGGCTACTGACATCAAAGGTTCGAATAGAATCAATTTCATCTCCCCATAGCTCTATACGATAAGGAGCCTCCTCCGTTAGAGGAAATATATCAATGATGCCTCCTCGAATGGCAAACTCTCCGGGATTTTCCACCTGTGCCTGCCGTTCATAGCCCAAATGTATGAGGGAGTTTGATAATTCCTGTAACTTTATGATCGAATTCGAATCAATCGTTATAATACGTTCCTTGATCATCTTTAAAGGAAGCTGACGGTCCATTCCTCCATCCAAAGTCACAATAATTGTGGAGTTTTTCTTTTCAATGAGTCTACGAATAATACGAAGGCGTTCCCTTACAATTGCATTTCCGTGTATATCTGCGCTATAGAAGATAATGTCTTTCGCCGGATATAAATAAACATCCTTATCATAGAGCCGATAGTCCTCGTAGATTTCCTTCGCCTTCATATCGTTATAGGTTACAATAACACGATTCGAAAATTCTTCTCCAAGTCCATGCATCAGATGGCATTTTTGTGAATCAATACAGCCGGTAACTTGTACCGGCAAAGCTTTCATTTTTATGTTTTCCCTGATATCGTTAAACTCCTTTAATTCCATCAAGGGCGATGTAAAGGTTTTCAACAGTTATTCCTCCTATTTGAAAACTGTATTCTATTTCTCATGTCTGTGTATTCATGGATATCTCCATAACCATAGATATTTTCATATCCATAGATATTGTTATATCATTAGATATTGTCATATCATTAGATATCCATTACGCATAACTAGCAACTTATCTCTATTATATAACGAGTCGTGATGAATCAGAAGCTATCTCATAAAGATTATATCCAGATGTTACTTTCTTTATTTTTTGCGATTATACTGATTCATAGCCGCATCGATTCCGGAGGTAATAATCATTTTACAAGCATCGGAGGAGTCTTTGAGCGCATCCCGAATCAAAGGCTGCTCCTCTTTATCAAACCTGGAAAGAACATAGTCTGCCAAATCCCAGTCCTTTGGTTTATCGCCTACGCCAACCTTTATTCTTGGAAATTCATCGGTTCCCAGATGACTGATAATACTCTTGATTCCATTATGCCCGCCTGCACTTCCTTTCTTACGTATGCGCAGTTGTCCCACATCCAGACTAATATCATCATAAATAATGATGATCTCCTCCGGTGTTACCTTATAGAAATCCATCAGCTCTCTGACACTTTCCCCACTTAAATTCATATAGGTAATGGGTTTTGCTATGACTACCTTTTCTCCTTCGATATAACCCTTACCACAGATTGCTTTGTGTTTTTTCGTGTCCAAGGATATTCTATAATCATCGGCAATCCGTGTAATAACATCCCAACCCACGTTGTGCCTGGTTGCCTGATATTTATCTGTTGGGTTTCCTAACCCTACTATTATATACATATTGATAACCTTTCCTGCGATTATTAATCGTATAACCCCATCTAAAATTTTTGCTCAATATCATATAATTGTCTGCAAACAAATCGCATTTATTCCTTAAGGAATCCCTCATATTTTTCACCTTTCCTTTTGATTACTGTATTATTATAATCCCATTGCCTGTTGGTGGCAATATTGAAA
>JAEWEO010000081.1 GCA_023389295.1 Bacillota bacterium | reverse complement strand
GGGATATGGTGCACAGGGAGGCAAAGCAGAAGATCTGGTGCATTATTTTAATAAGGACGGTCTGGGTGCAATCGTTAATTCCTCACGAGGAATTATAGCTGCTTATAAGCAAAAAGGATATGAAAAGTTTGGTCCTACTGCCTATGCAGATGCCTCTAGGCAAGCAGTCATTGATATGAGAGAGGATTTAAAGAAAGCTTGGATTACTGCTAAGAAGTAACAATAAAAATAGAATTGAGGAAAAGAATCAAACGGTAGTATGATATTCTTATTGTTTACGTTATAAAAGTGAGCTACTAGGGAACATGCCTAAAGTTCACTACATATGGGGTAATTATAATGTTTGGAGGATCATTAGATGGATAAGAAAAAGGTTATAAAAGAAATCAGAAGCTGGGTACTTCTAATCCTGGGAGCTTTTGTTCTTTCCTTTATCATTAATAGTGAAGTACTTGCTAAAGTTACGGTAGAAGAGAGCTCTATGGAGAATACTCTATTTGAAAACCAACAGTTATTGGTAGACGAGATCAGTTATCGATTTCATGAACCAAAACAGGGTGATATTATTATCTTCTTTAAGGATGAGGAGAAGGGAAATATCATAGATAGCTTCAATCGTTACATTGACAGCATTAAACAGATTATTACGAAAGAGGAGTCCCATATTCGATATGTTAAGAGGGTAATCGGTGTAACAGGTGATACTATTGATATTAGAGATGGATTTGTCTATGTCAACGATATAAAACTGAAAGAGCCTTATGCAAATGGAATAACAGAATCAAGAGAATTTACACTTCCTTATACGGTGGGCGAAGAGGAATTATTTGTACTTGGGGATCACCGAGATGTTAGTATGGATAGTAGATCCTTTGGACCTATCAGCAAAAAGCAGGTGGATGGTAAGGTGATCTTAAGAGTATTTCCTTTTGATCAATTTGGAACAATAGATTAGTAAGAAAATAATGGAATGATAAAAAATGAATCAGAAAACGGAGTCAGGCATTAAGCTGGCTCCGTTTTGTAGTAAATGTTTGCTTTTTTGTATTAGATTTTCTCCGGTTCACTATATTCTACACCAAAAGTATCTACCGTAAGTTTTTTCATAATTTGAGGCTCTAATGGAGCATCAGAATAGTCAGTTTTTGTTTCAGCGATTTTATTCACGAATTCCATTCCCTCAATTACTTTACCAAAGGCTGCATAAGAACCGTCAAGATGAGGAGAATCTTTATGCATAATGAAGAATTGGGAGCCTGCTGAATCCGGGCGCTGAGATCTTGCCATGGATAAAACTCCTGCCGTATGCTTAAGATTGTTAGCAAAATTGTTATAAGAGAATTCTCCCTTAATGGAATAGCCCGGGCCACCCATTCCGGTACCTTCAGGATCTCCTCCTTGAATCATAAAACCACGAATTACTCGGTGAAACTTAAGACCATCATAAAAACCTTTGTTTACTAAAGAGATAAAATTGTTGACTGTATTTGGAGCTATCTCAGGATATAGTTCAATTTTAAGAATATCACCGGATTGAAGTTCCATTGTAACGATAGGGTTATTGTTTGCCATTTTTTCATTTCCTCTCAATAAGAATATACAAAAAATCAATAAAGTTCGCTGCCTGTTTTTTTATCAGTCTGTTGGTAAATATATCATAAGATTATCCCCTATGTCAAGGTAGGTTGGGAGAATTGGCTACAATTCGCACATTTGTCATGAGAAATTTACTCTTTGGCAGAGTTGGAATTCGGCGCAAGCTATAGGTTAAATCCTGTAGAGGAACATCATATTCTAGGTTCTTGGCAAGGTACTCCAGGCTGACTTTCAAAAGTTCAATGGTAATCCATTCGCCCGGACAACGGGTACCACTCATGTGATCACCACCACCTTGAGGAATAAAATCATAGGGATTTTCTTTATGGTTTCTAAAATTCTCCGGAGAAAAGATGGTTGCATTTTTCCATGATTTCAAATCGTGATTAGTTCCGTAGATGTCTAGAAATACAAGGTCACCCTTATGAAATTGATGATTGTTCCAAGCAAAGTTCACGCGTACCTTTGCGCCAAGAAAAGGTCCAAAGGGATAAAAACGGCGTACTTCTTGAGAAAACATAGTAAGATATTCTTCATCTGCCTGCTTAAGCTTCTCCTTCAGCTTTGGATACATATGAAGAGATAAAGCGCCGAAGGTAATGTAAGTCGCAATCGCAGTAATCGGCCTAAGAATATTAAGAAGCTCGACACCGGCCACCTTAGAACTTAAAAGATTGCCGGAAGTGTCCTTATGCATGGCAATAATATAGAGAGGTGAACTTTTTGGAGGGAGTAATTTACCGGAGCGTACCTTATCGATTAACTGCATTGCCCAAAGCTCACTACGGTTTCTCGCACACCGCCCGAGGATATGTCTGGGACCTACAGCACCAAAAGCATCAATCATCGTGCTCATATCTTTAGCTCTTTGTTTTGCTTTGGTTTTTGTTATCGGTACACCGGACCATTTACAGGCAACATAGAACATAAGAAAAGAAGCTTCATCAAATAATAGGATCTGATTTTGCTTAACGTAATGGGGACCGGCCATTTCCCATTGTTTTTTGGTTAGTTGTACAAGCTCATGGAACTTACCCGGTCCAAGAAGCGACATAAATAATTTTTTACGGTCCAGATGTTCGGCACCTACCAGAGTCTGAATTCCCCTTTTACCAAAGAGGGTTTCCTGTATTCTTTTTGGTATGACCCCTTTTCTAGTGAAGAGATTTTTATCATAGAACAGTTTAGCTGCTTGTTCCCCACTAATACAGGTTACCTTTTGACAAAGCAGTCTTGTCTTAAATAAATTTGTATTGTATTTGCGCATTCTATTGGGTATATAGAGATAACCTTCACATAGCAATTTTATCGTGTCATCAATACAATGTTGTGTTGGTATTGTTGTGGCCGCTGTGGAATTAGTTTGATTTTTAAGCATGTTTCATTCTCCTCATCCATAAGTTTCTTTCTTTTATTATTTGCAGGGAAAGGAAAAATATGATGACCTTGAAATTAAGTTATAAGTTTTATATAATTATTCCAACATAATACAATTCCTAAAAGCCAGTATGATAGGATGTTCCTTAACCAATATCATGGAAGAGGGAAGGCTGGTTTTACGAACCTGGGAGGGGATTTATTTTATGGAATAAATAAAAAAATGCCTTGTCGGAAGTATTAGATTAGGATAGAATAGGCAAAGAAGCAAATTAGTCATAGGAGAATAAAAATGTCAGTAGCTGTTAAAAAAATCGTAGAAATTACTGAAAATACCGAAATCGCCCAGGATATATATAGTATGTGGATCATGGCTCCTGAGATTGCTGACATGGCAAAGCCGGGTCAGTTTATATCACTCTATTGTGAGGATAAAAGCAGGCTACTACCTCGTCCCATCAGTATTTGTGAGATAGACAAAGAGTCGGGCAGAGTACGTCTTGTATACCGTGCTGCCGGTAACGGCACAAAAGAGTTTGCTAAGAGAAAGCAAAAGGATAGTATTGAAGTAATGGGTCCTTTGGGAAATGGATTTATACCGGAGGGAAGCAAGGCTATTCTAATTGGTGGTGGTATTGGAATACCCCCCATGCTGGAATTAGCAAAGCAATTAAATTGTGAGAAGCAAATAGTATTAGGGTATCGAGACATCACATATTTAGAGCAGGAGTTTGAATCCTATGGAAATGTGCATATATCAACGGAGGATGGCAGCAAAGGAATTAAGGGAAATGTCATCGATGTAATAAAGGAAAAACATCTGGAAGCAGATATCATCTATGCCTGTGGTCCACTTCCCATGCTTCGCGGGGTACAAGCTTATGCGAAAGAACATGGAATTAAGGCGTGGATATCCATGGAAGAGAGAATGGCATGTGGTATCGGAGCCTGTCTTGGTTGTGTATGCAAGTCAAAGGAAATAGACTCACATAGTCATGTTCATAATAAAAGGGTCTGCAAGGATGGACCGGTATTTTTGGCAGAAGAGGTGGAATTATGAATACGAGTGTAAGCATTGCAGGTGTGAACTTTAAAAATCCGGTGACAACAGCCTCCGGAACCTTCGGTTCCGGTATGGAATACAGCGAGTATCTGGATTTGTCAGAGCTTGGCGCTGTTACAACGAAAGGTGTCTCAAATATACCCTGGACCGGGAACCCTACTCCGAGAATTGTTGAGGTTTCTAGCGGAATGCTTAACGCCATCGGTCTCCAAAACCCTGGAATGGAGGTATTTATTGAAAGGGACATACCTTTTCTTAGACAATATGAAACTAAAATCATTGTAAACGTGGTAGGTAAAACGACACAAGACTATTGTGAGGTAGTAGAGCGGTTGTCCGACTGTGATGTGGATCTATTAGAAATTAATATATCCTGTCCCAATGTGAAGGAGGGTGGAATTGCTTTTGGGCAAGATACGAAATGCATTGAGGCAATTACGAGGGACATTAAGAAATATGCAAAGCAGCCGGTAATCATGAAGTTGAGCCCCAATGTGACAGACATAAGGGAGATGGCAAAGGCAGCAGAGGCAGGTGGAGCGGATGCATTATCCCTCATCAATACCTTAACCGGTACCAAAATAGATATACATCGTAGAGCCTTTGTATTAGCCAATCAGACCGGTGGATTATCCGGGCCGGCTATAAAACCCATTGCAGTTCGCATGGTACATCAGGTGGCGAGTGTAGTATCCCTACCTATTATCGGTATGGGAGGTATTGCAACAGCGGAGGATGCCTTAGAGTTTTTAATGGCAGGTGCCAGCATGGTGGCTGTAGGTACGGCGAATTTTATCAACCCGGCTGTGACCATAGAGGTGATACGTGGAATAGAAGCCTATATGACACAGTATAAAATAGAAGATATCAATGAATTAATAGGATGCGTTAAATAGCCAAAGAGCAGAATGGAGTTAAGTATGGAACAATATAAGCAGGAATTTATTGAATTTATGGTGGATTGTAATGTTTTAAAATTTGGTGATTTTACAACAAAAAGTGGAAGAAAGACACCATTTTTTATTAATACAGGTTTTTATCGGACAGGTACTCAGCTAAGAAAGCTGGGTGAATATTATGCGAAAGCCATCAATGAAAAATATGGGCTGGATTTTGATGTGTTATTTGGACCTGCCTATAAAGGCATTCCGCTTAGTGTTGCCACTACCATGGCCATTAGCGAATTTTATCAAAAGGATATCAAATACTGTTCAAACCGTAAAGAAGTAAAGGATCATGGAGATACCGGTATACTTCTTGGTTCACCACTTAGTGATGGGGATAGAATTATTATCATTGAAGATGTAACCACAGCAGGAACTTCAATTGGCGAGACTATGCCAATCCTGGCAGCACAGGGTAAGGTTAAGCCCCTCGGTTTGGTAGTATCCGTAGATCGTATGGAACGTGGTCAGGGGACCAAAAGTGCTTTGGATGAAATTGAAGAGAATTATCAAATAGCAACAACCGCCATTGTTACCATGCAGGAAGTGGTTGAGCATTTGTATAACAGACCTTATCAAGGGAAAGTGATCATTGATGATGCACTAAAAGCTGCCATCGACGCTTATTATGAGCAATATGGAGTGAAGGAATAGCCCTTATTCTTTTAAAAATAAGTTTAGTCAAAAAATATATCTTACATTGACCATTTTGTGGTAGAATATTAGTATGTTGTGGATCTCGAAATCCAATCTTATTAGAAGGAGGTAAGGTAAATGATGGAGAAAATTTATAACACAATGAAATCAGTAGGAATATGGAACTTGGTGTTAGGAATTCTAATGATAGTTGCAGGAATTGCAGCAGGTGTGTTGATAATTTTAAATGGAACAAGACTATTAAAAAAGAAATCAGAAATATTATTTTAGATGAATTAGATTTATAAGCCCCAAGATGCCTAAGCAGGAATTACGTCTTGGGGTTGCTTCATATTAACCTAGGGAAATAAGGATGTTTGGTCAAAAGTGATGCGTGATTTGAGTCTATATGAGAAAAAAATTATTAATGATGTAGAGTTTCCGGTGCAAATTGTTAAGAATCAAATACGTCACACCGGAGTGTATTTTAGTCCACACTGGCATGAACATATAGAACTTCATTATGTGATGGAAGGTAAGGGCGTAATCGCCTGTAATCAGACACCCTTCAAGGTTGAGAAGGGGAATATATTGATTATTAACAGTAATGAACTTCATGAGGGGATTAGTCATGTCGATTATTATAATGCTATCGTAATCATTTTTCGAATGGATGATTTTTCGAAGGAAATTGCTAATTATCATGTAATTTTTCAAACGCTGATTTCAAACGACACTATTCTAAAAGGTCTGCTGGAATCTATTTACCGAGAGGAATCAGAGAAGAGTCTCGGATATAAATTAGCAATGAAGGGGAAAATATATGAATTGATTACTTTTCTGCTTAGAAACTATGTCGTTGAGAACCTGTCCGATAAGGAAAATATCAAACGTATCCTTAATTTGAATCGACTCAATATGATTTTTCAATATATACAGGAAAATTATATGGAGACCATTACAATAGCAGAATTAGCAGAGTTGATTCACCTAAGTGAATATCGATTTTGCCATCTGTTCAAAGAGAGTGTAGGTAAGAGTCCGCTAAATTATATCAATGAGGTAAGACTGAAAAAGGCACATCAGCTATTGGAGCAGAAAGAAATGCTAATTAGCGAAGTAGCCACAACCGTTGGCTTTCAGGATTACAATAATTTTGGTAGACAATTTCGTAAATACTACGGCTATCCGCCTTCACAGGTTTGGAACTGACTGATTGAAGCTGGTCTGAAATCAATTGATTTACAAATAGCAAGATAATATGTGTTAATAGCAAGATCTTCCTAGTAATTTTCTGGCTTTGATAATATGATATATTATAGTAGAGTACGTGTCGATTCTTCGACAGATAGGAGGCATATATGAAGTTAGGAACGTTTACGGTAGTACTGGGAGATAAATCCTTAGAGAAAGCGTGTGAATTCTTATCGATGAATGGAGTTCAGATGGTGGAAATAGGTTGTGGTGGTTATCCGGGCAAATCTCATTGTGATCCGGAGGTATTGTTAGAAGATCAAAAGGCACTTGAGAATTTTAAAAATACAATCTCTAACTACAACTTAGAGATAAGCGCTCTCAGCTGCCACGGTAATATGGTGCATCCGGTAAAGGAAATTGCAGATCAATTTGATAAGGATCTTACCAATGCCATATTACTTGCAGAAAAGTTGGGAATTTCTATCATTAATACATTTTCCGGTTGTCCCGGCGGTGGACCACAGGACAAGACCCCGAACTGGGTTACTTGCCCTTGGCCGGAGGATTTTTCACATACCTTGGATTATCAATGGAACGAAGTGTTAATTCCTTATTGGAAGAAGAAAGTTGCATTTGCGAAAGAACATGGTGTTACCAAGTTTGCTCTGGAGATGCATCCTGGCTTCTGCGTATATAATACGAGTACATTACTTAGACTTCGTAGGGAAGTCGGACCGGAAATAGGTGCTAACTTTGACCCCAGCCACTTAATCTGGCAGGGAATGGATCCTTGCGCAAGCATTAGAGAGCTTGGTAAGGCGGGTGCAATCTTCCATTTCCATGCAAAGGATACCAAGATGGATACTTATAATACAGCTTTAAATGGTGTACTTGATACCAGCCACTACGGTAACGAATCCAGCCGTTCTTGGATCTTCCGTTCCGTAGGATACGGTAATGGTGGTGAGTTCTGGAAGGCGATTATATCCGAGCTTCGTATGGCAGGGTATGATCATGTACTGAGTATCGAACATGAGGATAGCCTAATGTCAGGAAGAGAAGGACTGTTAAAAGCAATTGATTTCTTAAAAAACATTCTAATCTATGAAGAACGAGGAAATATGTTCTGGGCTTAAGTTTTTTAATAACATGAGTACGAAGACAAAATGGAGGTTTCTATGGAACAAAAAGATATTATGATTGGTATTGTTGGGTTTGGTGGAATGGGAAACTGGCATAGAGAAACCCTCGAAACCATCGATGGAATAAAACTTGCCGGTATTTTTGATATCAAAGAGGAACGAGTTGCATTTGCAAAAGAAAACAACATTTCCACCTATGAAAGTCTTGAAGAACTTCTTACGGATGATAACATTGATGTTGTTTTAATTGCAACTCCAAATGATGTGCATAAACCTATTGCAATCCAGGCTATGAGAGCAGGTAAACATGTAATTAGTGAAAAACCTGTGACATTAAATTCGACGGATTTACAAGAAATGATTGATGTGGCAAAAGAAACCGGTAAGCTATTCACGGTACATCAAAACCGCAGATGGGATGAAGATTTCTTAACCATGAAAAAAATCTTTGATGAGCAAATCCTAGGAGAAACCTTTAGAATTGAATCTAGAGTTCATGGATCAAGAGGTATTCCGGGAGACTGGAGACAGGAAAAACAGTATGGCGGCGGTATGGTACTAGACTGGGGAGTTCATTTATTGGACCAGATTCTTCTGATGATGGGGAACACAAAGTTAAAAACAGTATACGCCTCTGTTACTAATATCACGAATCAAATGGTGGATGATGGATTTACTGCTCATCTTGGCTTTGAAAACGGCGTAGAGGTATTGGTAGAAGTAGGAACCAGTAATTTTATTTCCTTACCAAGATGGTATATGATCGGTCAAAATGGTACAGCTATCATTGAGGATTGGGAATTAAACGGACGTATCGTACGTGCTTTAGGAAATGATGAGAAGGATGTGGTTCCCGTAAGAACAGCTGCAGGCCTTACAAAAACCATGGCTCCACGTAGGGATGATACCATCCAGACACAGGAACTGCCTATCGTAAAAAGTGATATCAGAGATTTCTATCGAAATGTAATTAAGGTCATTAGAAACGAAGAAGAACCTAAAATTAAACTTCCGGAAGTAATGAGGGTTATGAAGTTGATGGAGGCACTCTTTGCTTCTTCTGAAAAGCATGAAGTGGTACATTTTGAATAGATATTATTGAAAGAAGTAAATAAGAAACCATAAAACTTTCTTCTGGTTAAATTATCCTTGACGAAATGCAATTTCTGTCATATGATGATTAGCAGAATAACAATGAAAAAGGTAGGATTATCAATGAACGCAACACTTAGATGGACCAAATTTGAAGCTATCATGATCGCAATTTTATCAGTTAACGGGATAAGTGCGTCCAAAATTAATAGCTTTAAGATGAACCATATAAGTGATTTGGAGAATTCATGATGCTTCCTTACTAAATATTAGGATGATCGAATCGACCCAAGGCTTATTGGCCTTGGGTTTTTTTTGTGAAAAAGTAAGGAATTTATTCATGAACCTATTCCTTGAATAAAATAGTTAATAACCGTAGGAGGATTTTATGATAGAACTGAGTGTAAACAATTTAATGAAATATTATGGAGCAAATCAACTTTTTCAAAATATATCATTTGAAATACAAAGTGAAGAAAGAATTGGCCTTATCGGTCAAAATGGAAGTGGTAAAACTACCATTATGAAAATCCTCATGGGATATGAAGATTATCAGGGTGGAACCATCAGCTTAAAAAAAGGAAATAAGATGGGATATTTAAATCAGATTCCTAATTATGAAGAAGGTACCACCACCTTAGAGGTTCTTCATATGGCTTTTGAAGAGATGTACTTGATTCAAAAACAGATGAGAGAAATGGAAATACAGATGGAAATTTTAGAAGGGACGCAGCTTGAGAAAGCAGTATTAAATTATAGCAAATTAATAGAGCAATACGAACATGGCGGTGGTTATGATATTGAAATAAAAGTGAACAAAATCACTGAGGGTTTAGCCATTGATGAAAAGATGAAGGATATGCTTTTTGAGAATTTGAGTGGTGGAGAGAAGACAAGGGTAATACTTGGAAAAATTCTTTTGGAGGAACCGGATATTCTCTTACTTGATGAGCCCACGAATCATCTGGATTTGACGACTATTGAATGGCTCGAAGGCTTTTTAAAGGAATATAAAGGAGCAGCACTCATCATTTCACACGATCGTTATTTCTTAGATAGCGTTGTGAATAAAATCATAGAATTGGATCGGGATCATGTGGATCAGTATCTTGGTAATTATAGTTATTACGTGGTAGAAAAAGAGAGAAGATTCCTTCTGGAGTTAAAGAATTATGAAAATCAGCAAAAGAAAATTGACCGAATGGAAAAACAGATAGAGCGATATCGAATCTGGGGTGTTATGAGAGATAGTGATAAGATGTTTCGCCGTGCGAAGGAATTAGAAAAACGTCTAGAAAAAATTGAAGTACTAAAACGTCCGGTGGAGGAAAACCGAAAAATAAGATTGAGTCAAACCATGGTTGGACGCTCCGGAAAAAGGGTTCTTGAAATCTGTGAACTATCAAAAGCTTTTGGGGAGAAGGAGCTTTTTAAAGATGTAAACTTAAGTATTTTCTATCAAGATAGTGCTTGCATTATAGGAGCAAATGGTAGCGGAAAGACAACATTTTTAAGGATGCTACTAGGAGAAATTGAGTCTGATACGGGAAGCATACGACTGGGCGCTCAGGTTAAGCTTGGATATCTAGCACAACAGGTGGAGTTTGTGAATGAAGAGCAAACCATATTGGAGTACTTTTGTGAGCTTCATAATATAACTTATGGGGAAGCAAGAAATCAGCTGGCGAAGGTACTCTTTCTAAATGATGATGTGAATAAGAAGATTAAAAACCTATCCGGTGGAGAAAAAAGCAGATTAAAGCTTTGTTCTCTTACCTTTAAAGGCGTAAATTTGCTTATTTTGGATGAGCCTACGAACCATTTAGATATTGACTCCAGAGAAGTTTTAGAGGAAACCTTATTGGAATTTGAAGGCACTATATTATTTGTCTCCCATGACCGTTATTTTATCAATAAAATTGCAGATAAAATCCTTGTCTTAGAGGAAGAAACGATCAAGGAATATAACGGAGATTATCAGTATTATCAAGAGGAGTATCAAAAAGCAAAAGAGCGTAGAGACTTAGAAGAGAAGCTAAGTATTCATAATACAAAGACGAAAAGTGTTCAGATGGACCATGGAAGAAAGCTTAGTAAGGAAGCAGAAACGAAAGAGAGTAAAAACAACGACCGGAGAGAACGTAATAAGTCTACTTATCAATTGGACATTCTGGAGAGGAGTATTCAATCCTTGGAAGACCAAAGTAAGGATTTAGAGAATAAGATGAATTTATACGCAAGTGATATAGAACAGCTGAGTGCTTTATATATAGAAAAAGAGAAACTTGATAAGGAACTTGAGAATCTATATTCCAAATGGGAGATACTACAATATGAAAGCTGAAGAAAAGATGGATTTTTTATGAAAAAGTAGTATAATCAATAACGTATTATAATCAACAAGGTATTAATGAGGTATTAAAATCAACAAGGTATTATATGCGATAGTGTGTTAAATAAATAAGGTATCATAAGCAACAAGGTATTAAAAAAACAAGTATTATAATTAATAGAGGTTTATGAGAACCTATAAAAGATTCTTAAATGATAAGGATAAGTATTATTAAATCTAGGATGGTTCACATAACGATTTACTACGATATAGATGGAGGAAGTTCATTGAAGACACAAGATTTTTATTATGATTTGCCACAGGAACTTATAGCACAAGATCCCCTAGAGGACCGCTCCGGCTCCAGGCTTTTGGTGCTTGATAAAGAGACCGGTGCCATGGAGCACCGCATATTTAGAAATATTACGGAGTATTTAAGACCCGGTGATTGCCTCGTAATTAATAATACAAAGGTTATCCCAGCCAGATTAATTGGTGAGAAGCTTCATGAAAAAGATAACAAGACTCAAAAAGATGAGACACCCGGTGCAAAGATTGAGCTACTTCTTTTAAAAAGAAAAGAGAACGATGTATGGGAAACACTTGTAAAACCGGGTAAGAAGGCGCGCCCAAGTACTAAGATTAGCTTTGGTAATGGACTTTTAGTGGGAGAAATTCTTGAGGTATTGGAGGACGGGAATCGTCTCGTACAATTTTCCTATGAAGGAATTTTTGAAGAAATACTAGATCAGCTTGGAGAGATGCCCCTTCCCCCCTATATTACCCATCAATTGACGGATAAGGAACGTTATCAAACAGTCTATGCTAAATATGAGGGCTCGGCAGCAGCGCCGACCGCAGGCCTTCATTTTACCAAGGAACTGTTAGAAGAGATAAAAGAAATGGGAATTCCCATTGCAAATGTAACTCTGCATGTAGGTCTTGGTACTTTCCGCCCGGTAAAAGTTGAAAATGTATTAGAGCATCACATGCATTCAGAGTTCTATCAGGTGGACGAAGAAGCGGCCACCATCATGAATGAGACTAAGAGAAAGGGTGGAAGAGTCATCTGTGTAGGCACTACCAGCTGCAGAACGGTAGAATCTGCCACAGGTGATGACAGGATTGTTAGAGCAGGAAGTGGGGATACTGCTATTTTCATCTACCCAGGATATGATTTTAAGATTATGGATGCGCTCATTACGAACTTCCATCTTCCGGAGTCTACCTTAATGATGTTAGTCTCTGCCTTGGCAGGTCGTGACCATATTATGAATGCTTATGAAGAAGCGGTTAAACAACGTTATCGCTTTTTCAGCTTTGGAGATGCTATGCTGATTCAATAGGAGAAGTTTCGACGAAATATAATATTTTCATTAACCAATCAACAGAATGCTTAATACTATAATATTGTAAATATTATTTTGGAGAAGACGATGAGGATTGATTATGATAATATTGTTATCAACATTCGTCAAAAGAAGTATTCTCTAATTGGTTACGGTACCGGAAGAGTTGTATATGATTTGGGTAATGGCTATGTGGTAAAGGTAGCTAAAAATAAAAAAGGTATCGCCCAGAATAAGGCTGAAAACCAAATTTACTCTATGAATGATACGGAGTATTTTGCAAAAATTCTGGCAGTATCGGAGGATTTTCGCTTTTTAATTATGGAAAAAGCTGAGAGAATATCTTCCATTTCTGTAGTCTGGAGACACTTTCAAGTGAGAAATAATCGCGAATTATTCAGACTAAGTATTTTTCAGAAATTTGTCACTCAATATCATTTGATTATGGGGGATTTATATCGTAGATCCAGTTGGGGAATAGTAAATGGAAAGCTTGTTATTATAGATTATGGTTTTACCAAAGAAACAAGAAGGCTTTATACGATTTTTTAGATGATTTTTCATGTTGTTTTTATATTGATTTTCATGTTGTTTTTATATTGATTTTTTATGTTGTATTTAAATGGTTTTTTTATGTAAATTTTTAAGTTGATTTGTCCTGCAACCTAATTTACTTGCCATAAATAAGAAAAATGCCCTTATCCTTGATTCATCTTAGATGATAAAGAAAAGGGCATTTTTCATAATGTTTTTATATAGAATACATTTTAATCATGACAATGGAATTAGCTTTCTAATTCATCTTGTTTAAAATACTTCTTGCTACACTAATTCCATTGGCTGATGCCTGTTGTAAGCCTCTTGTAACAGCTGCACCGTCACCGATGGCACGTAGTCCTTCGATGCTGGTTTCAAAATCTGTATTTACTACAACCTTATTGGAGTAGAATTTAACTTCAACGCCGTAGAGAAGAGTTTCATCACTAGCAATACCTGGGGTAACTTTATCAAGGGCAAGAATCATTTCTTTGATATCCACCATGATTCTATGAGGGAATACTAAGGATAAGTCTCCCGGTATCGCATCCTTTAAGGTAGGAATTAAATTATTTCTGCATAAACGTTCTTCCGTAGTTCTTCTACCTCTTTGGAAATCACCGAAGGTTTGAACTAAGATTCTGCCGCCACAGAGCATATTGCTTAACTGCGCAATGTGTTTACCATACTCAATCGGAGTTTTAAATGGCTTTGTAAAATTCTTAGACACAAGAATAGCAAAATTTGTGTTGTTGGTTTTAAATTCTTTGGATTTGTAAGCATGTCCGTTAACCACAGCAAGGTTGTTTTCGTAATACTCCGTTGCAACCTCACCGGAAGGGTTAGTACAGAAAGTACGAACCTTATCATCAAAGGTAGGAGTATAATATACAAGTTTTGCTTCGTAAAGGTTTTTATTCAAAAATTCCATTACTTCATCACGAACTTCAACGCGAACACCAATATCTACGGTACCCACCTTTGTCTCGATGCCATGTTCCTTACATATCTGGCTGAACCAGTCAGAGCCTTCACGACCGATGGCTGACACTATTTCCTTAGCATAGAGGGTATCACCCTTGGAGGTTATAATTCCTTTTGCTTTTTTATCTTCGATGATGATGTCTTGTACCATGGTGTTAAAACGCATTTCAACACCACTCGCAAGTAGGTGTTCCTGCAGGCGGGTATATATTTTATATCCTTCCTCCGTACCTAAATGACGAATAGGGCATTCGATCAATTTTAAGTTGGCATTAATGGCACGTCTTCTGATCTCACGGATTTCCGCTTCCTTATCGACACCATATACATTGGTATCAGCACCAAATTTTAAGTAGATATCATCGGATTCCCTGATAAGTTCCATCGCTTTATCATAGCCTAATATATCGGGGAGGGTTCCTCCGACATCAGGAGATAAGGAGAGCTTACCATCGGAGAAGGCACCTGCTCCTGCAAAACCGGTGGTTATAGAACAGGGCTGACAACCGATACATTGTTTTGTCGTTCTCTTAGGGCATAACCTTTTCTCGATTGGTCTTCCCTTTTCTACCATAAGAATTTTTAAATCCTTATTTTCCTTTATCAATTCATATGCACAAAAAATACCGGAAGGTCCGGCTCCTATGATTATTACATCGTAATTCATCAACAACACTCCTTTTGTGTACTTTTCGCCTAAATAACCTCGCTCATTCTATCATAAATGAAATCTGAATGCAAGCAAATCTCCAAGAAGATAATGCATGTATATAAATAGAAATGAATTAATATACAGAACCAATGGATTATATTAAATTAAAGTGTGTTAGAGCATATTCAATGCCATCTTCATCAACATCTTTTGTTAGGAAGGTGACTATTTTCTTAACATCGCTATCACAATTTCCCATACCAATGCTATTCTTTACATACTGAAGCATCTCAAGATCATTGGCGCCATCACCAAAAGCATAAGTATTTTCATGAGGAATATTCAGATGCTTGATCAGAAAATCAATTCCGGTAGCTTTCGAGTAGGCTTTTGGAATTACTTCATAAAATATGCTTTTGTCACGTTCAATAAAATCAAATACATTTTTATATTTTTCAAAAAGAAATTTCTTAGTATCGGCATCATCCGTCCAAATACAAAATTTATCAAATAGGATATCGGTCTGATCCCATGAATAAGTTGTGATTTGAAATACGTTCTCCATGAAATCACGTTGTTCTTTTAAACGAGGGGATAGATTCCTATCATCAAAATAGACAGCATCGGACCCTTCAAGAACAGCTTCCACCTGATAGGTACGTAAATCATGAATAAGGTTTCTGCAAAGGTCAGTAGGTAAGGTTTGGTGCAACAATACTTTCTTCTCATAAGAAATATACGTTCCACAACCGCAAACAAAACCATCAAAGCCAATGTTTTTAATGGTATGATCTAATTCGGCGAAGGTTCTTCCGGTATTAATAAATATAAGATTGCCTTTTGCTTTAGCCATTTGAATGGACGATAAGGTGCTATCAGATATTTTAAAAGTTCTGTGACTTAGAATGGTGCCATCAATATCAAAAAATATTATGTTTGTTTTCTTTTTGCTATTCATATGTTTATCTCTCCTAATTTCATCTTTGCCTATCATAACATAGTTTCCTAGGAAGGAAAAGGTGTGAAGCCAAACGTAAGGGAAAGTAACGACAAAATGTATGAAATAAAAAACGGAAAAAGAATAAAGGAATTTATGATTTTCTATTAAGTTATTACATTAGGAACCGATATAATTAATATGGGAATTTAAAAGGGGGTGTACGAAGTAGAAGCGTAGTAGGAACAAATACGCCACCGAATAGGATGAATTAAGAAAATATTAGATATGATTTGATACATGGATGTGCTTTTTCATATCAGGAAAGAACGAGGCATGAAATGGACAAAAGAACAAAAAAAGAAAGAATAGGACATAATTATTTCAAAGTGATGTGCTTAGCATTGGGCGTCCTTGTCATGATGACATCCGGCTTTTTCATAAAAAAGTTAACAAATGCAGCCGAAGCTACAATCTTAATTAAAGAAATCAACTATTTAAATAGCACGATTACTTTACAAGCAAACAATAGCGACACGACCATATATTTTTCTGATTCCACGAAGAAGACATGGGAAGCGATACCCGGTAATATCGGGAGTGATCATACCATAACCATGGACATCTCTTGGGTGTCGGATACTAAGAATTATGTTTTGAACTTTAAAGGAGATTACTCCACTTCAATTGTATCCGTTACAATTCCGAAGGAGGTAACAAATTTTAGAGCAAGCTATAACAAATCAAAACAAATTGTGACCTTTAGTAATGTGAATAATCGAACCATTGAATGGAGAAAGAAGAATAGTTCTACATGGCAGACGGTCAATCAAGATACTCATTCCTCCGATTTAAGTTTCTATTACACCAATGGTTTACAGATTTATTACCGTTTAGCTCCGGTAAATGGTACCGGAAGTTCCAACCCCGGACTTCGCCCCAGTAAGGAAGTTAGTGTAAGTATACCTAAGAAAACCACGGCACCGGCCATTACCGTGAATGGTTCCAAATTCAGCATAGCGGTAAAGAAAGGTATGTCATATCGTAAAGTAAATGATGACGGAACAACCACCGATTGGACCAATATTACAAGTACCTCTAGCTTACTTCTTAGTAATATTACTCCTGAGGTTTTATATAGTGGAAATACTGCAAGCCAAAAAGAAGCAATACTGCAATTTAGAACCAATGCCAGCAGTACCAGTCAGGTGTCAAATATTAAGACGGTAACGATACCGGTACAGAAGCCTGCACCGAGTGAAGATACCTATGGCATCTCCTTAAATTATACAAGTTCCACAAGTTTAACACTAACAGTTAAAGCCGCAACAGATAAGATACCCTTTGAATATGCCATAGTAGCTAAAGATAAGGAATTGAATTATCAGACCGCTGTATGGAAGACCATTTCATCTAGTGCAGCTGTATCCATCAGTAAAACGACTGCACCTGTAGGTAGCCATATTTACATAAGAATGAAGTCTGTGGAAGCTTCAGACACCGTTGAGTTCTCCTTAGCATCTGTGGAACTTGATGTTACCGGCAGCCAGGGAGTGAGTTATCCGGCCGCACCGGAAGCAAAGCAATTAACTACCTTAGTAACAACCGCAGGTGTGTGCAAAACCGGTACAAGTTCCAGCTACTTAACCTTTTATCTATATAGTCCGACCCAAACAACCGTATCTTCCATCGACTTTTACAATGAGTATGGCATTAAAAAGGGTAGCGTTACGAGTAAAAGTACGGTAGCTTCAAACACAAGAAGTGCCGGATCAACGGATAAATATATTATAACAACGAAAATCACCTCTACAAGCGAACTTGATGCATTTACAGAAGAGGTACTTTATGCTCAGATAACCTTTGCAAATCAGGAGACAATTAAAAGCACTGCAACCACCGGTGTTATACTATATCTGTATCCGAGTACCGTAGTGAATAACCCTACCGAAGACAACTATACGAAGGATTTCAAACGTATTTATATGTCAAACGATCAAGCTGATGCTAAAAGCTTTAAGTTTAAATTGGATTTTGGAACGGAGAAAGTGATTGATCCAAGCGGAATTAATCAATATACAACGGAGCCTGTGGCTATTAATTCTATGAAATACAACGGGTATACATTGGTCAAGGGTACGGACTATAGTATTGAGTATGGCTCCTATCTTGACGAAGATAAGAAAACGGTTACGACAGCTACCGTTACAGTAAATGTATCCCAAATGGAAAAAGCAGCATCCTTAAAAACCATGGGACAGAATTTGCCTCTCATCATCAACCTCAACAATAATGAGGTACTGGATAATGATATATATATCACTATGATTGGTACCGCGACGATTGATAACACTCCGATTGCTTGGTCCATTACAGAGGGAAGTCTTCAGGAGAAAACCACATCAACCGTAACGAATGAAGATGGATCAACGACGACAACAACGCAGGAAGTCATCACTTATACAATCAACTTGACGCTATTTAGTGATACTTACGGAGTGAGTGTTTCCAATGTTACTTGGGGAGATACCTCCATCTTTGGCTCAGCAACAATAACAAAAGGGAAAGGCATCATTTATCTATCCAATGCCAAGATTAATAAACTCACAACCAATGCAACAGATACAAAGAATATTGTAATTACGTTAAGCAACGGATACGTAATCGACACCGGTTGTAAGCTAACCATTCTAAATGCGGATTAAAAGTCTTTACAATGGTTTAATTAGGAGGTACCAATGAAAGAGAGAAAAATAAAAGGAATATATCATTTATCCATGATCGTGTTAACCCTATTATTCATTAGTATTGCACCCACAAAGAAGGTGGATGCTGCAAGTGCTTCAGCAGTAACAATAGGGACCATCGATTATGAGGCTTTGACCATACAAATATTTAATAACAATAATACTGCAGTATATTACTCCATAGATGAAACCAATTGGATTGAAGTAGAAGCACCTTACAGTAGCACTACGAACTCTTATTATATGGATATTTCTTGGGTTTCAGAGACAAGTGATGTTGATTTATATTTAAAAGGGGATATCATAACGAAGACGACTTTGGTTACCATCCCTATGAAGAACAGTTCTTTTAATGTAATCTATGATAAAGTAGAAGGTGAATTTACTTTTGAGGATGCAGAGGAATCAGACTTCTTTGAATGGAGAAAGACTTCGGACTATAACTGGAATAAGGTTAGTCTAAATGATACTTACACTTCATATAAGACATTTTTAGCAACCGTAGAGAATATGACCGTAAAAGGTGCGAAAATTATGATCAGACTTCCACAGGCGGTTGGAGATGCTAAAGATAACGGTAGACGTCCCAGCAAAGAAATAACTATCACAATTCCGGCACGTACGAATGCTCCGAATGTAAGTGTAAATTCATCAAGATTAACAATTAACACAACGACAGCAATGGAGTATTATGATACAGTATCTAGATTGTGGATTGAATGCGAAAGAACCATGTCCTTAGAGGATATAGCTCCTAAGGCACTTTATGCAAATGGTGGGCAAGAGGTATCTCTAATGATACGAACGGCTGCCACAAGCAGGGCATCCCATTCAAAGACAGCATATTTAACCATAAAAGGGCAGGCAAAACCGCCTGAGATTGGTGATAATACGAAGGACGTAACCTATTATTATGTGAACTCTAAATTAGTGATGGCATTTAATAATGCTTCCACCAAAGATGTATACGAATACAGTATCGCGAAACAGGGAACAACCTTTGACCCCGCAACGGCTAGGTGGTCGTCCGTCACTAGTAATAGGCTAATAACATTTTCCAATAGTTCAGCACCAAAAGGCTGTACGGTCTATGTAAGAAAGAAAGGCACGGATGCTAATAAAACGAAAAACATTGAATTAGTCCTTTCCTCAGCAATCAACAGCTTTGAAGTTAATTACTAAGAAACAGCCTGTTTCGTAAGAAATAGCCCTTGACAATCAGGAAAATGTCGATTAAGATATGAGAAAATGATAAATGTAATAACAACATAGAAGGTGAATGTAGTAGTGTATATTTTCCCTCCAGAGAGAAGCTGCCACCGGCTGAGAGCAGTTTCAGGGTTCAAATATATGGCGAAGTTCGGCACCGGAGTTGCCTTTAAGATATCCTAGAGTTGGGATAAAAGAGAGGCCGGTTCAGTTCCGTTATGACTGCAAAGGAGTCTGTTTATACAGGCTTGAATTTGGGTGGTACCACGAGCTTTCGTCCCTTTTGGGGCGGGAGCTTTTTTTGTGCCAAAGAGTTCCGTTAAGGACCATATAAGAGGATAACTAGATTTAATTAGTGATTACAATAGTTTAGGAGGAAAGAATATGTTAGAAAATCTGGAACGAATCAAAGAACAGTTCCAAGCAGAACTGAATGCAGCGAATTCAAAAGATGAGCTTGAGAAAATTAGAGTTTCCTTTCTTGGTAAGAAGGGATTAGTTACAGAAGAGCTTAAAAATCTTCGTAATCTAAGTGCAGAAGAAAAGAAAGTCGCTGGTATGCAGGTCAATCTTCTCAAGGATGAATGCGAAAAGGCTATCGTAGAATACCAGAAAATCTTGGAGGAAAGAGAATATCAAAAGGAAATCGAAAAAACAGAACGTTATGATTTCTCCATCCCTTCTGATAAACCAATTGGAACTCTTCATCCAATTACAATTGTGCAAAAGCAAATCGAAGATATCTTTAAGACCATGGGCTTCATTATTGAAGATGGTTTGGAGATACAAACAGAGTTCAATAACTTTGAAGGTGTAAATATTCCTAAGAATCATCCGGCAAGAGATATGACGGATACTTATTATTTGGAAAATGGTCAGTTATTAAAAACTCATACCTCTGCAGCCCAGAATACCATCATGAGAAAATATGGTGCTCCGAAGCCCGGTGAACCCCTAAAGGTATTATTCCCAGGAAGATGCTTCCGTAATGAAAATATCGATGCCAGCCATGAAAATACCTTCTTCCAATTAGAGGGTATGATGATTGGTGATGATATTTCCATTTCCAACTTGATCTATTTTATGAAAGTGTTACTTTCCGAGGTATTCCAAAGAGATGTAAAAGTTCGTCTAAGACCCGGTTTCTTCCCCTTCGTGGAGCCAGGCTTTGAGTTAGATATCAACTGCGCTATCTGCGGTGGCTCCGGATGCCCTACCTGTAAGCAATCAGGTTGGCTTGAGCTGTTACCTTGCGGTATGATTCATCCAAATGTTCTTAGCTTAGGTGGAATAGATCCGGATAAATACACAGGATTCGCTTTTGGCCTTGGACTTACCCGTTTGGCAATGATGAAATATAACATTAAAGACATTCGTCTGTTTAACAGCGGTAACTTAAAGCAATTAAAACAATTTACAGTATAATTAAGAGAACATTTTTTAAATAGATAGGCTGTCCTGGACAGCAGAATGGAGGCAATTAACAATGTATATTTCAATGAATTGGATTTCAGAATTCACGGATTTATCCGGGATTAATCTGAAAGAGTTAATCGGAAGATTTACATTATCTACAGCGGAAGTAGAAGAAATACATGAATACGGTAAAAATATTAGGGACGTTGTTGTTGGTAAAATAGTGGACATCAGCGACCATCCAAGTTCCAAGAAGCTACATCTTGTAAAAGTTGATATCGGTACTGAGGTAGTAGGTTGTGTATGTGGAGCACCTAACGTGTTCGTAGGTGCAATCGTACCCTTTGCTAAGCTTGGTGGCCAGGTAGGAGATTTGGAAATTAAGGAAGCTAAGATTGCAGGTGAAATTAGCCACGGTATGTGCTGTTCTGAGAAAGAGCTGGGAATCAGCGAGGATCATTCCGGATTAATGATGTTAGATGATACCTATCCACTTGGTACTGACATCAAAAGCTTTATGCAATTAGAAGATACCGTATTTGAGGTAGATAACAAATCCTTAACCAACCGCCCTGATTTATGGGGGCATTATGGTATTGCAAGAGAAATCTCCGTATTAACAAAGAGACCTCTAAAGCCACTTGAGGTAATAGATACCAGCGTATATAAGGATTTAGCAAAAATTGATGTAAAGGTTGAGAATACAGAGAAATGCTACCGTTATAGCTGTATTACCGTATCGGATATCAAAGAGAAGAAATCTCCTATCAATATGAGAATTCGTCTTTCCTACTGTGGTATGAGACCGATAAATCTGTTAGCGGATTTAACCAACTACCTTATGATGGAATTAGGGCAGCCGATGCATGCTTTTGATCATGCAAAGGTATCAAAAATTAGAGTAAAGACCTATCCGGAAACCGTTGATTTCCTCACACTTGACGGTACTATGAGAAAGGTTGATACTGATACCTTGCTCATCTGTGATGAGAAAGAGCCAGTAGCGATTGCCGGTATTATGGGTGGTGAACTTTCTGAGATTACCGATGATACAACTTCTGTATTATTAGAGTCAGCAAACTTTGATGGTGTATCCGTTCGTAAATCTGCGACACGACTTGGTATGCGTACGGACGCAAGTTCCAGATACGAGAAAATTATCGATCCGGAGCTTACGATCCCTGCCATCGAACGTTTCTTAAAGCTTTTAACAGAGATCGATCCGGGAGTAAAGGTTACCTCCTCCTTAACAGATTGTTATGTAAAGCACTATGATACCATAAGGATTGATTTTAATAAGGCTTACGTAGATAAATATACTGGAATTGATATTTCCTCAGACCAAATTGAAGAGACATTAACCGCTCTTGGCTTTGGCGTTACCCGTAATGCGGATGAATTTAGCCTAGTTGTTCCTAGCTGGAGAGCTACAAAGGATGTTACCATTAAGGCAGATATTATTGAAGAAATTACTCGTATCTACGGATATGATAACTTTGAAATCTGTTCCACCAAGAGCTTCTTAACACCCATTCGTCATAGCGTGGAGAGAGATAATGAATATCGGATGAAGGAACTCCTCTCTGAGCGTTATGTCATGAATGAAGTACACAGTTATATTTGGTATGAGAATAAGCTTAACAAGGAGCTTGGTATCCAGACAGAACCAAACATTCGAATTATCAACTCCATCACCGCTGAAAATGATACAATTCGTGCAACTA
Source organism: Bacillota bacterium (assembly GCA_023389295.1). Taxonomy (GTDB): domain Bacteria; phylum Bacillota; class Clostridia; order Lachnospirales; family Lachnospiraceae; genus Mobilitalea. The sequence goes on along the minus strand of JAEWEO010000081.1, from coordinate 12,038 downwards.
TCATTCCAAGCTTACTTGGTTTTGTTGCAAAGAATGCGGATAACTTCCCTGAGATGGGGATGTATGAAATCGGACGTGTAGCCAATGGTTTAAGAGAAGATGGACTTTGCGATGAGCGTAAGAGACTTGGTATTGTTGTGGCAAGTAAGAAGCTTAGCGATAAGGAGATTTATTTTAAATGTAAGGAAATTGTTGAGCAACTGATTCTTGCGGTAAAGAATATCAACCCTACCTTTGCAATAAAAGAAGAGTTAGCAAAATATAATTATGTTCATCCAATCAATAGTGCAAGCATCAAGGTAAAGGATGAAGAAATTGGATATTTCTCAGTTCTCAACCCTAGAGTAAAGAATAAAATTGATAAGAAACTTAATGTCGCTTTTGCAGAGCTTGATCTGGAAACCTTAGAAAAGGTAGCGGCAGAAGGCTTACGTTACACAGAGGTATCCAAATATCCAGGTGTAACCATCGATTTAAGTCTCTTAATCGATAAAGAACTTCGTTATGAGCATATTGTATCCTATGTAAAAGAATACAAATGTGATTATCTTCAAAATCTCCACCTGGTAGATATTTTTGAAGATGAGAAGCTTCTTCCCGGTAAGAAGAGTATGACAGTTCGTTTCGATTTTATCTCAAAAGAGAGAACCTTAGAAGGTCAGGAAATTCAGACAATGGTTGATGAACTACTTGCTCTCTTTGCAACAAAAGGTATTGAGTTGAGAAAATAAATATGATTTAAAACAGAGAGAACTTTACAAAACTAACATTTCGATTAGTCTTGTAACAGTTCTCTCTTTTTTGAGCTACAAGATTAGGCATATCTGACTTTGTCCCAGTATAAGAATTTTGAAGAGGCAAATTTACTAACGTAAGACGGTCGCTATAGGAGAACGTCGTTGTTTTCGCGATTGCGTATTTCTTGCGGTTTAGCCACAGGATTTGATATGGAGGTATCAATGAGTATAGTGCATAAGGGAACGGTTACCATTGAGACGGTTCGTCTAGTACTTCGAAGGTTTGAGGTAGAAGATGCAAAGGATATGTACAACAATTGGGCTGGTGATCCTGAGGTATGTAAATTTTTGTCCTGGGGACCTCATAGGGATATGGAGGCTTCCCGCCTTCGTATTGTCAATTGGGTTAGGAATTATGGCAGTAAGAATTTTTATCAATGGGCAATTGAACTAAAACAGAAGCAAATGCCCATTGGTTCCATTAGTGTTGAAATCACGAATGATGGTTCTTTCACCTGTGAAGTTGGGTATTGCGTTGGAAAAGCTTATTGGAATAAGGGAATTATGACGGAAGCATTGCGAGCTGTTATGCATTTCCTTTTTTATGAGGTGGGATATCAGGTGATTTTGGCAAAACATGATACTCTTAATACTGCTTCCGGAAAAGTAATGCAGAAGGCAGGAATGAGTTTTTACCGAACTGAATATAACGTAGGAGTCAGGCGCGACGGCAGTTATTATGATTGCGCAGTTTATAGGAAAGAAAGGGATAAGGAGGAGTAAGCGTTCTATCCCTAATAAATAATTAGAAGATGGATAAATTCGGTTTATTTTAAGAGAGTATTCAAGAGAGAACTAGATTTGCTATAATTCAAGATCTAATTGTAAAAAGTAATAAAAAGGTATATAATGAATAATGAACAAAGCGAATGAATTATAATACATATTCATTCATTACTTGCTATTAAAGCACTAAAAAAATATATAAGGAAGAATGGTCAATGAAAAAGATACAGAAGTTAACAACTAATTCAGAAGACATTAGGAGGATGAATTCAATGTTAAAGGAATTCAAAAAATTTGCATTAAGAGGCAATATGATTGACTTAGCAGTAGGTATCATTATTGGTGGTGCCTTTACTGGAATTGTTAATTCTTTGGTTAATGATATTATTATGCCGATACTAAGTATTTTTACAAAGAATATTGATTTTACCAATTTATTTATCTCCTTAGACGGAGTGAAGTATGACACAATAGAGGCTGCAAAGGCTGCCAAAGCAGCGACGATTAATTATGGAACTTTTTTATCAGGAGTATTGAACTTCCTGATTATGGCTTTTGTTGTATTTTTGATGGTTCGTTGGATCAATAAGCTAAAAAGACCGGAACCACAGGCAACACCGACAACAAAGAAGTGTCACTATTGTCTCTCGGATATTAATATCAATGCATCAAAGTGCCCTTACTGTACCTCTGATGTGTCCGAGTCACAGGAATAAAATAAGAACTGCATAGCGATAACAGAAAAGATATGGAAATTAAATTGTAATATTGGAATAACTCATAAAATCTATATTTATCCGTCTTCACTAGGACTGGGTAAATATAGATTTTTCTTGTACTATAAACATTAGCTTGCTATAATGATGTATGGATTAAGATACTCAATTAAGTACAAAATAAATAAGAGAAAACTTCTATAAGATATAAATTACGTTGATAAGGAGTCTTAATATGTTGAAGCGATTTTATCCAAAGAGACTAGCTGATTCTTCCTATGACATAGATTACGAAAAGTTATTTAAAGAAGGTTATCGAGGGATTTTATTTGATATTGATAATACACTTGTGGAACATGGGGCCGATGCATCACCAAGAGCAATCGAATTGTTCGCCCGGTTAAAAAAGATTGGGTTTCAAACCTGTTTAATTTCAAATAATAGTAATGAAAGGGTGAGTCGCTTTAACCAGGAGATAGGTACACATTGTATACACAAAGCAAGAAAACCCTCCACCAAAAATTATTGGAAAGCCACAAAACTAATGAAAACTCGAATAGATAATACCGTTTTTGTGGGGGATCAATTATTTACAGACGTTTATGGTGCTAATCGAATTGGAATGATGACCTATCTGGTAAAGCCAATTCATCCCAAGGAAGAGATACAGATTGTATTAAAACGTAAGCTGGAACGAATCGTTTTGTATTTCTATCGTAGGGATTTGACGAAAGGTAACATAAGAAAGGATTGATTCCTGCTATAAGAGAACTTGTAAAAACGATAGGAGATAAAAGTGCAGAAGATGGAGCATAATATTATTTTAATCGGTTATATGGGAGCTGGTAAGACAAGTGTCGGTCATCGTCTGGCACAACATCTTACCTATCAATTTAAGGATACCGATCATATGATTGAAAGAAATGTCAAAGATACAATAAATCACATCTTTGCAATCCACGGAGAGGAATACTTTCGTGACTTAGAGACAGAATTATTACAGCAACTAGTACCAAATCTGAAGAATACCGTTCTTTCAACCGGAGGAGGACTACCACTACGCAAACAGAATACAAAGCTGCTTAGAGAATTGGGCTACGTGGTGTACTTAAGGGCTTCTAAGGACACGATACTAAACCGTTTGCACGCAGATACGACTAGGCCTTTGCTTCAGGGAGAGGATCCGGGTAAGAAGATAGAAGCCATGTTAAAGATAAGGGAACCAATTTATGAAAAGGCAGCTCATAAAATTATTAGCACAGATGGGTTAACCATTACAGAAATTGTGCAAAAGGTTATGGAGAATTATCAAAACCTTATCTAGTAAGGGCTGAGAACTGCAATCGAATGAAAAAATGGGAGTGGAGGTGTTTCATGAAAATACTGGTGATTAACGGACCGAATTTAAATTTTTTAGGGATTCGGGAAAAGGGTATCTATGGTGCCAAAGATTATAATTATCTCCTTGATATGCTGAAGGAGAAAGCGATGCAATCGGATATTGTGATAGAAACCTATCAAAGTAATAGTGAGGGTGAGATCATCGATCGGATACAGAAGGCCTACCATGATCAGGTGGATGGCATCGTAATCAATCCCGGTGCTTATACCCACTATAGCTATGCAATAAGAGATGCTCTAGCATCGATTACGGTACCAATAATTGAAGTACATATTTCAAATATCCACAAGAGAGAGGAGTTTCGGCATACTTCAGTAACAGCGCCGGTCTGTACCGGGCAAATAGCAGGATTAGGGCTTGAGGGTTATCTTCTGGCCATTGAAGCAATTTTAAATATGATAACCAAAAAGGAATGAGAGATCACAAGTAATAGCATAATAAAATAAAGAAAAGGATAGGTTAAGAAAATGGACAATTATTTAAGAGTACAAGAACTATTAAAAAAGCTTTCCATCGGTGCAGTTTTAATATCGAATGGTAATAATATGCGTTATATCAGCGGATTTGCCGGTGAGACTGGATATGTATATATCTCAGAGAAGAGACATGCCGTAATCACAGATTTTCGCTATACCATTCAGGCAGAGATAGAAGCAGAAGGCTACGAAGTAATTACGATTGGAAATGGTGGTTATGAAGAGGCAATTAATGATGTAATCAGTACGGATGGCGTAACCCATCTAGGATTTGAAGCAGAAGACATGCTCTTTGCAAGTTATAACAGACTAAAAGAGAAGCTTCATGTGCAAGAATTAGTTCCGATTGGCCATGAGATTACGAATATGCGTCGCATTAAAACTGCAAAAGAACTGGAGCACATTAAGCAGGCGGAGGCAATTGGTGATCAGGTATTTACAGAAATACTTACCTTTATTAAACCGGGCATGACGGAACTCGAGGTTGCTGCTAGAATTGAGTACCTTCTAAAAGTGAAAGGTGGTCAGGGGCTTAGCTTCAATGCGATTGTCGCTTCCGGTATTAATTCCTCCATGCCTCATGCAGTACCTTCTCATAAGAAGATTGAGAATGGTGATTTCTTAACTATGGATTTTGGTTGTGTTTATGAAGGCTATTGCTCCGATATGACAAGAACCATTGTGATTGGTAAGGCAAGTGAGAAGCAGAAGGAAGTCTACAACACCGTATTAAAGGCTCAATTAGAGGCATTGGCTTTCCTTAAGGCTGGTGTTAAAGGGAAAGAAGTTGATAAGGTAGCCAGAGATATTATATATGGTGCAGGCTACGAAGGATGCTTTGGACACGGACTTGGTCATAGCGTAGGTCTTTTCATTCATGAAAATCCTAGACTTTCCATGATGGAAGAGGACATTATTATGGCAGGCATGACAGAGACAGTAGAGCCTGGTATTTATATCAAAGGTTTTGGTGGAGTACGAATTGAAGACTTGGTTGTTGTAACGGAAGATGGTTGTGAAAATTACACCTTCTCCGATAAATCTTTAATCGAACTATAATACTATAATTTTAAGAGCTTTTATGACATGGCATAAGAAATTAAGTTATATTGTAAAAAGTTTCACATATTTTTAGTCTTGTCTAAAAAAAACTATTGCAAAAAATATCATGATATTATAGACTAATGAGTAGTCAAATTGTAACTATTCAGCTGTCATGAGATATTTAGAAGTAATTTAAGTAGATCAGTAATCAAATGTACGAAAGTGCATGAAAGTATACATCGGTGAACAACCGCTGTGACTGAATAGTCACATCAATTTTAAGGAGGATTTTTGAGTATGATTTCAGCAGGCGATTTCAGAAACGGTCTGACAATTGAAATGGATAATAACGTATATCAGATAATTGAGTTTCAACATGTAAAACCGGGTAAAGGCGCAGCATTTGTTAGAACAAAATTAAGAAATATTAAAAATGGTGGTGTAACTGAAAAAACGTTCCGTCCCACAGAAAAATTCCCGCAGGCACATATCGAGAGAAGTGACATGCAATATTTATATTCTGATGGTGAGCTTTTCCACTTTATGAACGTTGAAACTTATGATCAGATCGCAATGAATGCAGATGCAATCGGAGAATCTCTTGAATTTGTGAAAGAGAATGAAATGGTTAAAATGCTTTCCCATGCAGGACAGGTATTTGCTATCGAACCTCCGTTGTTTGTTGAACTTGTAATTACAGATACAGAGCCCGGATTTAAGGGAGATACAGCAACTGGTGCTTCCAAACCTGCAGTAGTAGAGACAGGAGCAACCGTATATGTTCCTTTATTCGTTGAACAGGGTGACAAGATTCAGATCGACACCAGAAGCGGCGAATACATGAAGAGAGTATAGTGATTTATAAAGAGCATAAATCACATTAAAAGTTTGTACCTGCGTAATTCTCGGTACAGACTAATTCAAAGAGAAGTTAAGATATGAATGAGCGCAATTCGTGGAAAATTAAGGTTTTTCGTGGGTTGTGCTCTTTTGTTATTTGCTTTTAATATGGGAAAATTTCAGTTCAGAAAAATGTTTGAGGTTGCGGTTCTAATAAATGGATATTATTATTAAACAATCTATTAAAAGGAGGAACAAATTTTGAAAGATGCATATTCTGAAGCTTTTATAAAGGCCTTAATAAATAAAGATTTAGCTGCCATAAGAAAGATACCTAAAGCTGATTTACATAATCATTTTTCTCTTGGCGGAAATCGTGAATATATAAGTAAATTATTAGGAATAGATATTCCTTTTTTTGAGGGTGTTCTTTCATCTATGCAGGATATGCATGACTGGAATACAAAATATTTAGGTGATAAGTTTCATAGTAGTAAAATGCGAAGATTATTAATTGATGCTACCTTTGTACAAGCTAAAACTGATGGTATCAATGTTTTGGAAATAGGGGAGGATGTATGGGGACTTGGCGAGTTTTTCGATAATAATATTGATGAACTTGTTCATGCTTTTCAGGATGCTAATCATCGCATTGCCCCTGAGATAGAATTGCGATTGCAGATTGGATTATCCAGACATTGTTCGATTGATTACTTAATGGATTGTCTGAAAAATTTTTGGGGTAGAAAAGAATTCTACTCAATTGACTTATATGCAGATGAATTTGCCCAGCCAATTGAGAATTTTATACCAATATATCAGTTGGCGAAGGAAAATGGGCTACGTCTAAAAGCTCATATAGGAGAATGGGGCACAGCTGATGATATAATAAAGGGAATTGAACTATTGAATCTGGATGAAGTACAGCACGGAATAGCTGCTGTAAATTCTGACGAAGTAATAAAATATCTGGCTGATAATCGTATCAGATTGAATGTTACTCCAAGTAGTAATATAAAATTAGGGCGAGTTCAAAATATGGAAAGGCATCCAATACAGAAACTTTATCGCTCAGGTGTAAATGTTACGATTAATTCTGATGATATCCTTATTTTTGATAGCGATGTATCTAAAGAATATCTCAGATTGTATGATAGTCATGTTTTAACCGCAGAAGAGCTTGATGATATCAGAGTGAATGGGCTATTAAAAATCTAAATCTTTAAATTGTAAGCTATTACAGTAAGGTAGAACAATGAAAGTAGCGGACACTTCTATGAGTTGCGATTTTTACTATCGTATAATATCACCAATTTATATGATATATCTTTAATGCCAAAGGTAAGGGGAGTGAAATTAATGAAAAAAGGGGATATAAGAATCATATCAATAATAGTAGTCTTTATATTATTTATAATATATTTTAAATGTACTAGTCTAAAAATTGATTTAGAAGTATCTGAAGTATACAGGATTGAATACAGTTTTGATAATTATAGAAATGGTATTAATGATCGCATTTATGGGGAGATAGCAGATAAAGAAGAAATATCTAAAATAGTTAATTACTTTAATTCAATATCACTCTTAAGTACTCCTGAAAAACCTAAAGATGCCACGCAGGGGCTGTCATTTAAAGACAAAGAGGGAAATGTAATAGAAAGTTATGTATTTGGCAGTAGCGTTCTGTGGAATGGAAACAATACATATATGTTTGGTGATTATTATCAAAACAGGATTAAAGAGATATTATCCATTAACTGAAAAGATAAATAGGTTGTTGATCAATCTCTAGTACAATTTTATTATTATTATCATTACTTGAAGAATCAGATATGTATGGGTATGAGATAATAAAGAAGCTTGAAGAAAAATCTGATAATACGTTCCAATTTAAGGAAGGTACTCTGTATCCTGTGTTGCATAAACTCGAAAACAAAGGGTATGTAAAATCATATAAGTCCAAAAGCAGCGCGGGGAAAGAACGTAAGTATTATAAAATAACAAATAATGGAAAGAAACAGCTTGCAGAAGAAAAGAAGAACTGGGAAAGGTTTTCATTATCGGTAAATAAAGTGATAGGTGGTGGCATTCATGCTTTCACCTAAAAGCGATGTTTTTTTAAATGAAATCCTATCTTATGTAAAATTCTCATTTGACAAGGCTGATATTCAGAGAGAGCTGAAAAGCCATATATCAGATAAGTTGGAATATTACTTACAACAGGGCTTTGACATGGAAGAGGCAGAGCAGCTTTCCATTAACGATATGGGCGATGCAAAAGAAATAGAGATGGAGCTAAATAAGCAACATAATCCGATCATTGGCTGGCTGTGGCGAATAACAAGTGTAGTAGCTGCTTTAACAATAATTATCTTCGGTTTCATATTTATATTCTTTATCGGTAGTACATTCCTTCAAGGTAATTTAGTTGATGAATTTCCTGAATCTGATATTGTCTATAAAATTGATTTGAAAGAACAAGTTAAAATAGATGATAGAGTGATCCGATTTACGAATGTTATTTATGATAAAAATGGTAATATGAATATATTCTATGAGACTTATTATACAAGCCTATGGGGAACAGGATGGTCTCTTGGCTATATAGGAGAAATAACAGATAATCTGAGCAGCAAATATATGAACGGTTCAGGACAGCAACATGCAGGATTTATAAGCAAAGGTGTTTGGACGGTTAATAAATTTTCTGATGATGCAGATATATTAATCATATCTTATGATAGGTATAACAGAAAATTCAGAGTAGAGATTCTTTTAAAAGAAGGTGAAAATTATGAGTAGAATAAAACGGATAATTCGAAATATTGTTATCATAGTTATTTTATCCTTTTTCACAATAACTCAGTTAGGTCTTCATTTTACTCCTTTATCAGCACATGAGAATTTAGAGCGCAGTATCCATTATGGACCTTCAGAGGTTATACATATTGAGGATTTTGAAAACGGTAAATATATCCTTGGAAAGTATGATAAAAGGGTTTCCTGTGATATTGTTAATCGAGCGTTGCTTTTCTTTTGGAGTGCTGGTAGCCCAGTTGGCTTTGAAAATGATAAAACGAAAAAAGTTTGTTATACTTGGTTATTAACATCTTATAATAATTTTAGAGCATATGGCATAGTAAATGATAAGAACGTGAAAAAGATAGAAGTCACTATTAGCAATGGAAAAGTTCTTACTCAAACAGATTTTTATGAGGATTTATTTTTGCTTGCATGGACATCAAAGGGAAAAGAAAATGTATTTTTTAAAGGGATCAGAGGATATGATTCTGAGGGCAATATAGTTTTTGAGGAAGATTATTAAGTATTAACGATAACTTTGTTTAAGAGTATGTGGTAGTAAAATAAAGTGAATATTGCTGAGTAATAAAATTAATATTGCGCAATCCAGGGAAAATCAAAATCTTCCTTGGATTGTGTTTTTGTTGTATAAAGAATTTCTTAAGAAATTATATAGCAAACAAGTTGCTAACATATTGAAGACAAAAAAATGACAAGTTAAAGCAAAAGGGCATAAATTTAGATAGTAAAATCTCATAAGGAGTATTATAATTCATAATAGATAGGGACCAGAAAATGGCAATGTGATTGCTTATTGAATAACAAAATATAATATGTGTTAAGGGGAAGCTGATATGGGGAAGCGGATGTTAGACAAAAATAAAATTCCTACAGAAAATGAAATTTTTGAGTTTATTGGTAATGATGCAAAAAATATATTAGAGCAATTCGAAGAAGTATTTGACAAGCAATATGATATGCAAAAGGTAATAAAATTCCCATTTGGAAATAATTACGGTTGGGGATATAAATATTCACATAAAACCATGCATCTATGTTATATCTTTTTTGAAAGTGGTGAAATAGATGTAATGATGCAATTAAGTTCAAAAGATAAGGAAAAACTAAATGAATTTATGAATGAAGGACTAGCTATAACGAAAGAATTATGGAAGAATAAATATCCCTGTAATGATGGTGGATGGATTAATTATAGACCTAAAACAAAGGAAGATGTAGAAGAGATAATGCGATTATTAGCTTTCAAAAAGAGACCTGTGCTAAAGTAATACGGATTTTAATTAAGTTAGTAAGGGGGAGGAAAGTAATAAAACTAGAAAAAGTACTAGATTCTTTGTCTACAAGTATTAAAGCAATTGCTCTACTCTTGCTTTTGGTAAACTATTCAAATTCAATACAATTGGATTCGAATATGATGATTGTGGCTGGAAAACTCAAAAAGTCTTACAAAATACATAATGACGTTAATTATCTTGACGGTGAGTGAAGTAGTGACTGTAATCGATATAAAAAGTAGGTGTTGAAATGTCCCAAGTTTATGGAAATTATGATGATATGAAACGTAAAATAAGAAAGCTAAAGAAGCTTGAAAAGAAAATACGATTTCAGGGTATTGAGGATCAAGATAATAAGGCTACCAAGGGAAAACAAAAAGGATTAGGGCTTGTTTGGGATGAGTTCTTCGACTTACAAGAGCAAAGTACAAAGAGTGTGAAATATCCATTCAATAAGCTGGTATTAATGGATAAAGATGAATTAAAGGATGTTATTGGTGAATACTTTTATCATGTATACTTCAGGTTTTATAAGGAGAATAAAATAACGGATATTCCTGTATATGATTCAGAGATACTTATCCATATAGGGCTTCCACTTAATTCTGGTAGTGATGATATAAAGAAGAAATTTAGAGAACTAGCCAAGTTATATCACCCTGATGCAGGTGGTGACAATACGAAGTTTATTGAATTAATGGAAGACTACAAAAGATTAAATAATGTTAATCGGAGGTTGGAATGAATTTTCAAATATTAATTGTTTTATTTTTAAATATAATAATTTCAATCATAGGAACATTGGCATATTCCGCTCGGTTAGTCGGAGTTAGAACAGGTAAAATAGCGATTACTTATTCCGTATTTAATATATTAACGTTAATTTCAAGAATAGCAGTAACGTTCCAAGTTCCACTATTAACAAAGTTTGTTGAAAACAATACGAGTTCTAGTAATTTGAAGGGCATATTCAATTTGATCATAGTGGTCTCTGGAATTGCAACTGTATTTGGAGCACTATTAATACCAACATTTCAAAGAATATTTTATCGAGGTGTTTTGCGTTTTTCCATTGATAAATCGATTCCTAAACTCATAATTCGTAGTTTTTCAAAAACAGGAATTAACTATATGAGAGAGTGTGTTGCGATTCCTGTAAAAACGAATATAACAAAGTTTAATTATAAAAAAATACCGACAAAAATTATAATATTTAATTTAATTGCAGTTTCCCTTATAACGGTTGGATCGTTAGCGCCAATATATGCCGGGAACATCGCTCCGGATTTAAGGGCTACCTGCATAACTTTATCATCTATTATAAATGGTGTTGCAACTGTTTTGATGTCTATATTTATTGATCCTCAATTATCTATAATGACAGATGAAGTAATTGAGGGCAAATGTTCCGAAGAAGATTTTAGGACCTGCGTTGTTGCCATGGTAGGAAGTAAAAGCATAGGAACCTTTGCATCACTATTCCTTCTAATTCCTACATCATATTTAATAGTATTTATTGCTAAAATTATTTAAATTTATTAGAATTAGGATTATCAGGGGATATTAAAAAATGAAAGAGGGGTGGGCATTGAAGATTGATTGAAAAAATTAAAAAAATTGCAAAGAGATTAAAGAGCAAAAATATAATTCTAGTAATTGGAATCGTGGCAGCTTTTTTATTAATCATATATTTTAAACTTTTCTTTACGAAAGGAATCTATTATGATGATGTCTTTTTAAAGAAGAACACTACTTCTTCTGAGACTAGTTACTCCGGTAGTAGTGTATACGGAGACATACATATTATAGTTAAAGAGAAAAAGGATAAACAAATAGAAGTAATATATAATCTACCGGGTAACATAACAAGGCGATATACGGTTGAGTTTACAAATAATAACAACAATAATGATCAGGACTTTGAGCCTATCGTTATC
>JAEWEO010000079.1 GCA_023389295.1 Bacillota bacterium | reverse complement strand
CTCTCTCCATGCTCTATGTATATAACATCCACCATCAATTTCACGTATTCTTTCCGCTTCTTCTAAGCCAAGTTCTCTGTAAATCATGAATTTTTCTCCATTTCCTTATAAACCACACATAAACTCGGTTTTATATTCTAATACGATAATAACACATTAACCAGAATAAATAATTGATTTTACTTATAAATAGTGTCGTATTGTTTTCATTGTTACTTCCAATATTACTTCTATAATATCCTTTTGCTATATAGTAACTTCTAATATACCTTCTTCATTTCCCAGTGATACAACGGTTGTTCCATTGATGTAACAACTATGGCCATAATGTTTATCGCTCACTAAACTTGCTGTTATTATTGGTATCCTTCTGGCTTTCGAAGCGCTTATTAACTCCTCCATTACGTTTTCATGATTACAAAAGCTCTGCATACCGAAGAATTAACAAACTTCTAAAGGTTAAATTGTTCATCTTATTTTTCTTAGATTTCCAATCACAATCTAATGATAGACCAACATAAGGAGTCCATTTTGTAAAATAATAATGTGATAATTCTTTTATAAACATTCCATTGTTATTGTCAAGGTATTCTATCAGTTGTTCCAATTGTAATCTTATCCTTGGTATATCTTTAATAATTTCCAGTCTTGCTACTAACTCCGCCCAATGAAGCCATAACATCCATTCACTAGCTGAAAATGTGAAAATATCTTTCGTAAATATATTAATAAAATCTATTTTTGCAGGCGAAATCCTTTGGCCTTTATGAAAGAGTTTTATCTCAGGTATTGGAGCAAGGCTGAGCATTTTATTAAATGAGTTCGTAAGCATCTTTTTGTTTTCATTGCTTCTCCATCCTTTTGTAAAAGCTAACAATCTCAAATGATATACACTTGGCCATAACATTCCCTCATTAAAAACATAGTAACTATTTTTATGTAAGTGGCAACTTGTTCTATATCAACTACATCCAACACATACTTAAAACCAAACATTGCTTCAAGTATTTGTTCCTTAACAAAATCATATTGCTCTTCTCCTGCATAGGCAAAAACACAAGACTTCACCATCTGTGTTCCTCCAAGGTGATACAAATCTAGTTTTTTACCAACACCAAAACTCAACGATTCATCATTTGTTTCTATTCCTATATTTAAAATTGCTTGTAATGCCCTTACAATGATAGGATTATTTCCCTCTAACCCCTTTTCAATAAAGAATCGAATGATGCTTTCTGGTTCCTTTTCTCCATGAAATTTGCCCCCGATCCACCCGTTTTCTTTTTGAAGTGAAACGAGCTCCTGGATATCTCCACTTTGAAATATATGATTTTGTAGCATAAGCATCTCAGGTACTTTAATAGACTCACATAATATATCTCTTTTTACACGATATATAATAGAAGCACATGCCTCTTTTATCAGATTGTCCACTGAATGTTGATATCTCATTAAGACCTCCGTAAATATAAATCTTTGCCGCAAATTCTGATTTATCGCCTTCCTTAATTACACAAAAATTCATACTCATAATCTACGAATCGGAAAAAACATATAACCTTTTCCTGTTTCTGGACAATTGAAATCATGAACTGCACCTACAAGTGCTATATTATTCTCCTGTAAGTACTGAATTACCTCTGGAAAAGAATCATTGCTTTCGTTTTCAATATAAATATTCTTACATATCAATTGGGATGATATCATGGTTCCTCGTATGATTCTGGTTCATCCACTTCCAAAGGTTCTTACTCTCGATGAAATTGAACGTCTTCTGGATGCAACCGATGATATCAAATACAAAGCCATGTTCTCTACCATGTATTCCTCAGGATTGCGTGTATCTGAAGTGATTCACTTACATTATAACGACATATACAGAACAAATATACAGATTCATGTAAGAAATACGAAAAACCGTATGGATAGGTATACCATTCTGTCTGAGCGCAACCTTTCTTTGCTGACTGAATACTGGCTTCAAAAAGGAAAACCATGCGAAATATTTTTTCCAAATAAATTCACTGGGGGTTATCTTACTGTAAGTACAATCGAACAGGCGTAGATCGGTTGCTATCGCTGAACTTGAAAGTAAATATACTCCCCATTCACTTCGCCATAGCTTTGCTACTCATCTGATGGAGAGTGGTGTGGAACAACGAAATATTCAGGCATTGCTTGGACATCGTGACCCAAAATCAACTGAGGTTTACCTTCACGTCAGTAATAAGTCACTCATGGGTATTCAGAGTCCTTTTGATAAGAAGGAGGATGCCAAGAATGAGTAATGTAACTGTACAGGATATATTTCGTCGATTTTATCCAGTGTATCTCGATCAGTATTCCATCACCAATTCAATCAAAAACCGCTCATAATATCATAAACTGTAAAACCGGTGCTTATGGTGCAAACATTAGTGTTTGCGAGGATTGCGGTGTAAGTCAGATTCACTATAATTCCTGTCGTAATCGTCAAAAGCTTCTTTATGATACTTTATATCGTACTTCTTCATCAACAATTGAAGAATTAACTTTTGATAGTAAGCACCTAGGAGCAAAGGTTGGATATATCAGTATTCTTCATACATGGGGTTCTGAGATGAATTTCCATCCACACATTCACATGATTCTTCTGGGTGGTGGTCTGACAAACAAGAATGAATAGAAAGATAATGGAACAGAATTCTTTCTGCCAATCCAAGTCATCTCTAAAGTTTTTAAAGGTAAATATATGCAGGAACAGCTATAGAATAACAATAAACTGGAGTTTCATGGAACTGCTGAAAAATGAGCGGATGATGCGAAAGAGTCGCAGACCTCTCGCGAGTGAGCAGGGCAATGTAATCTGCCCTAGTGAGTTAGTGCAATTTCTGTACGATTTACTACAACATATCTTTCATCATCGAATATCGCAAAAAATCCTACTTTTAAAAAACATCAAACATATTATTGATGAAACTAAATTAACACAAAGAGGGAATCCATATGGCTAATGTTTGTGCTATAAGACATCAAAGATATATCAAATCAAAGGTTCAATTTCCATACCGTCATAATCTTAGAAAATGCAAGAATTACAGATATGAAAATATAAAAACTGTTGCACCTCTGTGCACCTTTTAAGAAATCAAAAAAACTTAGAATTTATCGAGTTTTGTAAGAAGTGTGAGATGGGATTCGAACCCACCACCTTGTCATGGTAATACGAATACTGTTCAATCATTAGCTTATTAGTATAATAAATATTTACTATTACTTATTTTGCCGTATGGTTGATAAAATCAACTTCATACTGCTGCTCACCGTATTTTCTTTCATTGTCAGTAATAGTACCCTCTGTAAGGGTGATACGCAGAACGATTGAGGTCGGATTGTCTTCGTCGCCAACTTCATCGAACCAATCAAAGACGCTTTTAAATTTTGCTCTGATTTCCGCATTCTTCTCATCTTTAACCCAACCGAGATTCTCGGCTGTACCTTGGAGCGCATACCAGCCGAACCCACCGACAGAAACCTCGGCATTCTTCTCAATTTGTAGCATCTTATTTTTCTTTGCATCCGTAGAAACATAAAATACGCCGTCTTCATAATAGGCGCAGACCATACGGACAGCAGGGCGGGGATTTCCAGCAGCGCTCGGTGATAATGATATTGTCGCAAGAGCAATCACTTCTTCCTTGCCGTTTCCACACCGCTCCTCCATTAGTTTCATTGCGTTTTCGTACTTACTCATTATATATTTCTCCTTTACATTCATGTAATTTATGTTGTAATGATAATAGAACCACTAAAAAAATGCCTCAAGATTTATTATTCCAAGCTAAGCCACAGAGCTGGACGAACTCCACCACTGTTATCTTCTGTTAAAGGATGAATTGTATTACTGCTGTAGCAGAAGGTACCGTTTCCCTGAATGCCTATATTGCCATCGCCGTGGATATAAACGGCTCTTCTATTGTCACGCCCAGACGACCGAAGCCACCACCACCATACGTACCCATCGAATGTCGATCTTCGCAAGTTGTTGTTCATGTCTTTCTTTTGAAACCAGTATCGCTGTTTGGCGCTGCGGTTTTCAAGGTTTTTACTGCTGTCACCGAAATATTTGCACACTACTTCTTCAATGCTTAGAAGAAATACGTTATCTCTTGTCTCTTCTCCGCCTCTCGAACCGTACCACTGATTGTCATTGTTTTTGTTTAATACTGGAAGGATTCTTGACTGTTCGGCCTCGTTGAATTTGTTATAAAACTCACCATTAAGATATTTTCTTACTGAGCAGTCAGCCCATGTCACATCACCAGCGCAATTATTATAGGGTTGTTGTTCGATTATGTACTCAGTTATAATCAAGGCCGCATTGCCCTTTATATCAAGAATGCGCCAATAATAACCACCAAATGACACGATTGAACCGATATTAAACTCCTTCATTCTCTTTCTCCTCGTATATACTTACTTGTTACATCTTTGATTTTTATCAGGTTATTCCTTTGGCTTGACCTCTTTTCTAGTATTGTGATGAGTCTAGTATAAAGGCTTCCCTAAAGGAAGAGTCAAGATTCAACTCTGGCGAGGTATATCCCTTTATTAAATCCTTCTCATGGACCAGGTAATGTCAGACTCCAACTACATGCATGATAGATTATCAGATCGTCCTACGTATATTCTTAATTGAATTACTGGTCCACCTTGCTCTAATACCCAATCTTACAAGGAATGTAATCATCAGGAAATAAAAGTCCATCCTTTCGGATGAACTTTCTATTAATTATAGACAGCTATTAGGAATCCTTAATACCATGAAAGTCCAAATCCGACTTCTGTAAAAGTGTCTCCAAAACTCAAATCCTCGTAAGTTCCTTCACAACCATTATGTATTTCGTCATCGCTCCAAATATAAAGTGGACCATAACTAAGTTCATAGTCAGATTCATCATCACCATAAACATCTTCTATTTCTGTAAGATTCTCACTTAACACATGATCCGGCCAAAGTGTTTCCGATAAAAAGTAAGTGGTGTTTTTAAGAGAAGCGGTCCAATAAGCATCAATATAATACCACCTTCCATCGACTTTTACTTTATTCCAAGCATGTCCTTCTACGCTGCCGGAAGACTCAGCAACACCATTGCATATCCATACTTCAATATCAATACACTTCATCAAGAAGTAGAAAACATCTGCGTATAAACTGCAATCTCCTGACTGATTCCATATTCCTCCAAACAAGATGCGTCTATAATATGCCGATGTTTTATCGCCAAGATTTGTATGATAAGTATCATTCAAATACTTCTGTACAATGGTGATTTTCTCCCTATCCGTTAGTGTATCAGAATCAAGTTTATTTGTCTTAATGAAATTTCTTACCCACGTTAGTGTTTCCGTCTCTGCTTCATCATATCCTGTGAAATTGTTATCTTTCACTGCAGCTACCGGGTGTGGAACTGTAACTCCCCGTCCTACAATTACCTTAATATCCTTTGTTACTCCTGAAACAGTTAAGGAAAGCGTTGCAATTCCATCTACACCAGTTTCTATATAGATACCATAAAAGTGGTCTTTTTCACCAGTATCATCAAGGTAAATATTAAAAGAACCAGAAGCTGTTGCAACCGTAGGGTCCGAAGAAACGATGGTCAAGTCATCAGCATTCGGATATTCTTTATCGAAATCGTCTAAATAAATCTTAAAATCATCTGCAAATTTCACATCAACACTTTGCCGGCATGCTGTACTGTCTGTCGGCATAGAAATTTCGGAAACTTCAAATCCGGTAAATGGTGACATGGCCTCCATATATACAGTATCAACAACCTTATTATGAAAATAAGCAGTTACTTTAAATTTACCTTTTTTTGTAGCAGTCACGATGCCTTTACTACTTACCTTAACTCCAGTATTACCAGATACCTTATAGGTAAGTTTCATCGATTTAATCGCTGCAGAACTATAATAATAAGAGGAAGGGTTTAAATTAACCCCAGTACCGCCCACTGATACTCTGCTGGCGGTTGGATCAAGATAAATGTCTGACGGATCAACAACAATAACTTTACACTTATATGTTTTATTGTTAACGATTGCCTTGATGTAGGTATTACCTAAATCAACTGCCTTAACCTTTCCTTTGCTTGATACTGTAGCAATCCTCTTATCTGAAGAGCTCCAAGAAACTTTTTTCAAGGTTCCTGTCACCTTTAAAGTGGTCGTTTCTCCTTGAAGAAGATAAACTGTTGTTTGATTTAATGATACCGTTTTTGATGTCGTTGTTGCTGCATAGGCAGTAATAGAGTAAGATAAATCAGGGGGAATTACTGTGAATATTAAGGAAAATAAGAGTAGCAAAGTTATTAAAAAATTCTGTCTTTTTATCATGTTTTTTCTCCTGGTATAATGTATTTAGGTCATTTGATAGGGCTTTTTCCGTATTTATAACAGAATAGTGACGCTTATCAGATTTCAGGTACCCGATCTGAAAACTATCTTATACTCCTTAAATCCTACCCAATTAACAATCTGTGGGGATACAGATGGCCATTCTTGTAATTATATCATATTTTACCAAAAGTTTCAATATAACTGATTCAACCATGGTATCAATGCCCAGATTACAGCAACCACAATGGAAGGCAACAAATTTCCTACCTTGAATTTTTTCCCGAAAGCTAGATTAATTCCCACACAGAATATGAGTATAGAGCCTACAAGAGATAAGTTTGATAATGCTTGCTCCGTCATAATTGGTTGAATGAATCTTGCTAAAATCGTGATACTTCCCTGAAACAGCACAACTGGAATTGCTGAAAAAATGCATCCCTTTCCATAAGAGGTTGTCATAATCAATATTATGATGGCATCCAAAATTGCTTTGGTCAATAGTATGGAATGGTCTCCTGAGATACCGTCATTAATAGCACCAATGACTGCCATTGCTCCCACACAGACCGTTAAGGAACTCATTACAAATCCGTCTACAAAACGATTGTCCTTTTTATTGCCTGCTTTTTTCTTCAACCATTCCCCAAACTGTTCAGTACGTCGTTCAATGTCGATTGCTTCCCCCACAATAGCACCAATTGCAAGTGAAAAAATCATCATAAGGGTTCCTTGCGTTGCAATCTGTTCATTTGCAATTACAAACATCCCCTTTAGTACACCAGCAACACTCATAAACATAACACAAAGTCCCAATACACTCATCAATATATCTTGAAAACGTTTCGTTAATCCTTTTCCAATTGTTAGACCCATAACTCCACCCATTATAATTGCACAAGCATTCATAACCGTTCCAAATCCTATCATTTTAATCCCCTATTCCTTCTAGGCAACCCCCAGATATCAGTCGTATTTTATCTTTTATGAATTACTTCTCTTTCAGCTTAATTGGTAGGAAGGTTTCCATCTGTGCCCAGCCTTGAGCCTTAATAATCTCAGAAGGAGTTATGATATGACCCATGGCATAATGATTTGGTCGAACATCAAGTTCAAAAATATCTGAGGATTCAATATACTCTAATGCTTCACTATATAATCTTCCATTCGTTTCTTCATCACCATCTTTGTATGCATAAGTTAAAAAGTAACCCCCTTCAAAATGAATCACTTCATTATCACCAGCATCCATATCCTCGCTTAGTGCCCAAATCCATACCATTCCTTGGTTTTCTTCATCAAAATATAAAAAATCTCGAGGTAAAAAACTATCTCTCTCTGATGGCTTAATGGATGAAAAATATGTATCAAATTTACCTAAAACACCTGTTGGAGAAAAATCAAAATATCTATCAACGCCTGATGAAGCCGCCTTGAAAGCTGGTAGTGATATTATCCTAAATTCCATATAACAACCTCCTAAAGTTATTTACAAAACAATATGTATTAGCATTTCAGAATTAGAATTGACACTCTCATCCACTGTCTTAATATAGGTATCAATAGTAATGTCGTGTAAATATTGTGGCACTAAATCCTCCAATTGTCATTCTCCTTGTCCCACTACCCTGTCACCACGGACTTGTTCTCTATCAAACAAGCTCCATTCTCATAAGGATAAGCTCCTGCCAACCAACATTGCGAGAGCAAAATCCTTTGGGATTGCGACCATATTCGCTGAATCCAACACTTTCATATAAA
This sequence comes from Bacillota bacterium, assembly GCA_023389295.1. Lineage (GTDB taxonomy): Bacteria > Bacillota > Clostridia > Lachnospirales > Lachnospiraceae > Mobilitalea. The sequence goes on along the minus strand of JAEWEO010000079.1, from coordinate 208 downwards.
GCGATTGCATTGTGATTTTCACTTACAACATTCAGTTCCAATTGTGCATATCCGGCACTTTTTGCACATTCAATACAAGATGTAACTAATGCACGCCCTATCCCCCAACTCCAGTAATCTTTTTCTATACTGATACCTAATTCAGCACGATGTTTAACCTTATATTTTTTTCCTACAGCTTCAATACCGGCAGTTCCGACAATTCTTC
>JAEWEO010000034.1 GCA_023389295.1 Bacillota bacterium | reverse complement strand
GTGGGAAGAAGCACAGAGTACAAGGTCTCTTCTTTTAAATGCCTCACCAAGTTCTCCCAGAATGTCACGTTTCGGACCCATCTCATATGCGTTAAAGTGTGATATCTCACTCCGATACATCTGAAATCCATCATGATGCTCAGCTACGGGAACGACATAACGTGCTCCGGCTTCCTTAAATAACTCTGCCCAATCATCGGCATTGAATTTTTCAGCCTTAAACAAAGAAATTAAATCCTTGTAACCGAAATCCTTGTGTTCTCCATAGGTTTTTCTGTGATACTCAAATTCTGGAGTCCCCTGCATATACATTGATTTTGGATACCATTCATTGGCGAAAGCAGGAACTGAGTATACTCCCCAATGAATAAAAATACCGAACTTTGCATTGCGATACCAATCAGCAAGCTTATAATTTGATAAGGAGTCCCAATTATCATGGAAATTTCCTTCTTTGACTACTCTGTCAATCTCATCAAGATATTTTTGTTTATCCATTTTAAACCTCCATACTTTATAAGTTAGTGTAAAGTGTAAAAGCTTTTTGAAATTAATAAAACAATGCCCCCCTTTTTCCAGTTATAATTAGAGTTACCACACACTAATTAAACTCAATAAAAAGGTCATTGTTATGGACTCAATTATACTCTATTTAATTAGCATTATTCAAAGGCAGTACAAATAAATCTGTTGGCTGCTCCTTTTATGGGAAAATATATTCCTCTCAAGCAGTGGGCTTTCGATGGTTCCTATTACCCAGAGTACCCAAAATTCAAGGTGGATAAATGAGATGATGAGTTTAAAAAGGTTGGTAACATACCCAACAAATGGTTAATTCTCATCCGACTAGGTAACAAAAAATCCTTGAAATGTAGAAGACTTCTTGCATACCCATGAATACCTATTCCTCAGTTACATTGTCGCAAACTTTACACTACATTTTATTAAAATCCTTTATAAGATTTATAATAACAATATAACACAAACTCATGACAATATCAGTTGACAATTCAGACATTTCATTATACAATCCAGACATAATGAAAAAATTTAAAATATTAGATTTTGCAGGTATTGAGTTTCCTTTTTGTGTTATAAAAGGAACGCATACGAAAGCATTTCATTCGCATACCCATGATTTTATTGAGTTAGAAATTGTGGTGGACGGAACTGCTGATCACATTGTAGAAGGAAAAAAATATCAGATCGAGAAAGGGGATGTACTAGTATTATTACCGGGTTATGTACATGAGCTTCAGAATGTGAATAATCTTGAAGTATATAACTTTAAATTTGATCTTGATAAATTAATCCTTTTAGATACTGATATTGAAAAGCTATCCGGTTTTCAATCGTTATTCTTATACCAACCAATGAATCAATATTACAATGAATATCACAGTTACATGTTTTTAGATGGAGATAGGCTGAATGAAGCGAAATTGCTTTGCGACTTAGTTTTGACTGAATGGGAGAAGCGAACCGATGGTTACAAATGGGTGATAAAATCATATTTTTTATCGCTGATAACCTACCTGTCAAGAAACTATTCACCGAATGCAGTAATCAGCTCCTACAAAGCGCAGGATATAATCAAAACAGTAGCTTTTATTCATGAAAATCTACATAATAAAATTACACTATCGCAGCTTTCTTCAATGGTCTGTCTGTCGGAACGGCAATATTGTCGGGTATTCAAAGAGATATACAGCGTTTCACCGATTGATTATGTGATTAACTGCAGATTGACCTTGGCTTGCAAAATGATGAAAAACACTCAATTATCACTTCAAATAATAGGTATTACTTGTGGTTTTGGAGACAAGGTATCCTTTTCGCGATTATTTAAAAAGAGATTATTAATCACTCCTGGAGAATATAGAAAAAGATTACAGTAAATAACAAAAGATTGGTCCATTCTCCTTTCTGTTTGTGGTATTTTTTTGGTGTATTTCCAGTACGATTTTTGGTGGTAGTATATAAGATGAGCCATCAAAAAGGAAAATAGAAACAGATGAATTTCAAGAGCAAATCAAAGAAATCTACTTTGATAGCAAACAACGTTATGCTGTACCAAAGATTCAGAAAGTTTTAGACTCAAGTTCAATCAGAAAGTTGGCTATTCTTATAGGCACAGACTTTTTGACTCTCACCATATAAGGACTTCGCTTCTTAGTAAAATCAGTACATAAAAAAAGATAAGACATCGAGTCTTATCTTTTTTTATGGAGATGACGGGAATCGAACCCGTGTCCAAAACCTCGCATCAAAGCTTTCTACATGTTTATCTTGTTTTTATTACCACTATGCCGTTTAAACAAGCAAACCTTCCATTGTGGACTGTATAATTTTTTCGTCAAGGCTGTATAACAGTTTTTACAGACTTGCTTATCTACTTTAGTTGACCCTTATGTTTTAGTAGTAGAAAACATTTCATAAGAGTTGAACCAGATTTCTCTGGTAGTAGTTTTAGGCTGCTACTAAAGCGCTATTATTGTTGTTAATTATTTTTTTTGAGAACTTTTTAAGTAGTTTCCTCAGCTACTACATGCTTACTATTGAATATAAAAGCCCTGTCGAAACCTTTACATCCCCTAATGGGAATAATGTATTAGGTTGTATTCATTAGGCAAAAATATTGAACTTTGAATACATAATTAATTAACAACCAATGTTATTTAAAAGTATATCATGTAAAACTTACTGTAAAATTAGGCTTCTTAGAATATATACTTAATATCCGCGAGTTGCCTAGGGTCGACAAGCTGCTTGCTTACGCAGCAGCTAATTCGTAATTATCGTTTGCGTTTAATTTTAATTCTAAGTTGATGACGCAGTCCTAGTCTGCGAATGGCTTCTACAATTTCAAAACCCCCGTCGAAACCAGTACAACCCCGTTAGGTAATGTTGTAATTAGGAATTGGCTCTTTAGGAGTACCTCCTATTTGCCGACTCATAATATCCGGTTCACAAACGCATATATATCGTAACTTAAATATCGCAATGTGTCAAGTCAACTAACTAAGATTTTGAGAGAATTATACTTCCATTACTTCCAAAATTTTAATCCCTACGAAATCAATATTAAAATTTAGTAATTTCTTCTCAGTAATGTGAACATGTATGAAATACTGAGAAACTCACAGTTAATGTTTCTTAAGGCTTTAGTATACTGCTCATAGATTTAGAGATAGCGCTAATATATGCAAATATTATTATGCCTCATACGCTTACCCCTAACTCCTAATGGTTTTACATAAAATATAAATGACTAGAGCCGTGAGAGGATTAATACAGATTCTTGACCTTGAAATCCTTCTCTGCTTCTCTTCGCTGATCCTTCTTAGCGATATCCTCTCTCTTATCATAGAGCTTTTTACCTCTTGCGAGACCAACCTCCACCTTAACAAGACTTCCTTTAAAATAAACCTGCAAAGGCACCAGAGTATAACCTTTTTGTGCTATTTGTCCGGCTATTTTATTTATTTCATACTTATGCATTAGTAACTTTCGAACCCTTAAGGGGTCCTTGTTAAAGATGTTTCCTTTCTCGTATGGACTGATATGCATATTATATACATATACTTCACCCTTCTCTATACGAAGAAAGGATTCCTTTACACTACATTTTCCCATGCGAAGGGATTTTACTTCTGTTCCGTGTAATGCAATGCCAGCCTCAAACTTATCCTCAATAAAATAATCAAAATATGCCTTTTTATTATTGGCAATTAATTTAATATTTTCCCCCACTTATTCTTCAACCTCCACAAGAGCAAAATCAATAGTACGCTGTAACTTGTCGGCACTAACGACTTCAACAGTTACTTTTTGCCCTAAATTATATATTTTTTTCGTGTGCTCACCAATCATCTGGTAGCGTTCTTCATCATAAATATAATAATCATCTTTCATTTCACTAACGCGAATCATTCCTTCGATGGTGTTTGGTAGCTCAACGTACATCCCCCAGCTGGTAACTCCGGAGATTACGCCTTCAAAGGTTTCACCAATGTGATCCATCATATATTCTACTTTCTTAAGCTTTTCTACATCACGCTCCGCTTCATCCGCTCTTCGTTCTGTTTTACTGGAATGGTTGGCAACTTCAAACAAAATCTTTCCATAATGCTCGGTCCTCTTTTCACCCAACTTCCCATTCAAATTCTCCTTAATAATACGGTGAATCTGAAGATCAGGATAACGACGGATCGGAGAGGTAAAATGGCAATAATATTTTGCAGATAGACCAAAATGCCCTGTATTCGTCACAGTATACTTCGCTTGCTTCATAGACCTTAATGTTAATCTGCTAATCAAAGCTTCCTCCGGTGTATCTTCGATCTTTACTAGTAACTTCTGTAATTCCTTCGGATGTATCTCTTCTTGACCAACCTTAATGCTGTAACCAAAGTTATTAATAAATATGGCTAATTTCCTAATTTTCTCTTCATCGGGATTTTCATGAGTTCGATATACAAAGGGAATTTCCTGCCAGAAGAAGTCTTCCGCAACCGTCTCATTGGCGATTAACATGAATTCCTCAATTATCTTGGTCGCCTTATTTCTCTCATATGGTTTGATTTCTACAGGCTTCCCCTTCTTATCAACTATAATCTTGCTTTCCGGGAAATCAAAGTTAATGGCGCCTCTTTTATGTCTTCTTTCTTTTAATATCCCTGCAAGCTCTTGCATGAGGTGAAACATCGGAACTAATTCCTCGTATTCCTTACGAACCTCTTCGTCACTATTCTCAATAATCTTTGCTACATTCGTGTAGGTCATACGACGATCGGATTTTATTACCGTCTCAGCAATCTTATGATCAATTACGGTTCCTTTCTCATCAATGTCCATAAAGCAGCTGAGTGCCAAACGGTCCACTCCGGGATTAAGGGAACAAATGCCGTTGGATAATTTATGAGGCAACATTGGGATTACACGGTCCACCAGGTAAACGCTGGTACCCCTTTTAAGAGCCTCTTTATCTAAGGCTGCACCTTCCAGTACATAATGTGTTACATCGGCAATGTGAACACCTAGATGATAGATACCACCTTCTTTTGTTAAGGTAATCGCATCATCCAAATCCTTTGCATCCTCACCATCGATTGTGACCGTCTGAAGATGTCGAATATCCATACGACTTTTTGTCTCCTCTGGATCAATCTCATCCGGAACCTTGTCAAGGGATCTCATAACCTCTTGTGGAAATTCTATGGGAAGATCGTATGCCTTAATAACCGACATAATATCAACACCCGGATCATTGACATGCCCAAGTATTTCTATTACCTTCCCCTCAGGACTAGAGGAGGCATCACCGTAATTTGTAATCTTAACCACTACCTTATGGCCATTTACAGCACCTTTGGTTAATTCCTTCGGTATAAAAATATCCCTACCAAATTTCTGATTATCCGGTACAACGAAGCCAAAATTCTTGCTTTTCTCGAAGGTACCGACTACCTCATTCTTACCTCGCTCGATAATATTGACAACCGCACCCTCTTTTCTTCTCCCGGTTTTCTCCTCTTTTATAACAACCATAACCTTGTCACCGTGAAGGGCCCCGTTGGTCGCATCGCCGGGAATAAAGATATCCTCTTCGTCACCCTCCATAATCACAAAGCCAAAGCCTCTCTGGGTTCCCGAAAATGTACCTATTTTAACATCATCCCCCGGAACGCGATAACGTCCTTTGGTATCCAATATTATGGTACCCTTTGAGATTAATTTATCGAGTAACATCTTTAATTCATGCTTTGCATTTCTTGGGACCTGCATCAATCCTATCAGATCCTTGAATTTCATTGGTTTATATTCTTTGCTTGAGAAAAGTTCCTCCAGCATTTCTTGCTTTTCTTCTAGAAATTCATTATTTTTTGTTTCTTTCATATAAATACTCCATTCTGCCGCAGATCCTCAAATTTGGGTTACAGCACAAATTTGTAGTTTAGAAACTCCTTATTTACCAAACTACACCCTACTTTTATCAAATTCTGGCTATCATTATTAATTTCTTCCTATAGCCATATACAATTATCATATATGATATTTACAAACATTACATACTATTAGTATACCATATATTGCTTGTTTTAAAATAAAATTTTGAAAAAAAACACTCTGAATCAGTCAGAGTGTTTTAAATGCATGTTTGCCTACCAAATATTCAGATTTAAGAGAATGGAAATCAAAATAAATGCAGCTGCCAAATATTTTGTAACCTTTTCCATTGTTCCTTCTACAGAACGTCCTTTATTTTTCGCCCAATATGTTTCACCGGAACCAGTAAGTGCGCCTGATAAGCCTGATGTTTTACCCTCTTGCTTTAATACTACAACCGTTAATGCAATACAAATCAATACATAGATGATTTGAACAATAACTTTTAATGTATCCATGCTTGTCTACACCTCCTAAAAACTAATCTCAATTCTACCATAGTATAGTAATTATTTCAACTTATTTTTTAATTAGTAATGATTTACCAGTCATCTCATCCGGCTTGACCATATCCATCATTTCTATCATGGTAGGAATGATATCAGCAAGACATCCACCTTCTGCTAAGGTGTAATCTTTATCATAATTTACAAGGATGAACGGAACGGGATTTGTAGTGTGAGCTGTGAAAGGTTCGTGTGTAGTATAATCAACTAATTGTTCTGCATTACCATGATCTGCACAGATAAACATTTGACCGTCTACAGATAATAATGCATCTACTGCTTTACCTACACATTGATCTACAGCTTCTATTGCTTTAATTGCTGCATTTTCAATTCCTGTATGTCCAACCATATCAGGGTTAGCAAAGTTAACGACTATTACATCATACTTTAGGGACTTGATAGCCTCTACTAGTTTATCACATACCTCAAAAGCACTCATTTCCGGCTGTAAATCATAGGTTGCAACCTTTGGAGAATTAACCAGAATTCGATCTTCTCCTTCATTTGGTACTTCCACTCCAGCATTAAAGAAGAAAGTTACATGAGCGTACTTTTCTGTTTCTGCAATACGAACCTGAGTCTTATGATTCGCTGCAAGGAATTGACCAAAGGTATTTTCAATTGCTATCTTGTGGAAGGCAACAATTTTATTAGGAATGGTAATGTCATATTCAGAGAAGCAAACATAAGTAAGATCCATTCTCTTTTCACGATCAAAACCAACAAATTCATCACTACAGAAGGCTCTTGTTATCTCCCTTGCTCTATCCGGTCTAAAATTAAAGAAGATAACAGAATCCTTATCTTTAATGGTTGCTACTGGTTTACCCTCTTCCGTTACCACAGTCGGTAATACAAACTCATCATATTTCTCATCATCATAAGATTTTTGTACGGCAAGTACGCCACTCTCTGCTGTTTCTCCTTCACCGTACACCATAGCACGATATGCCTTCTCAACTCGATCCCAACGATTATCACGATCCATAACATAATAACGTCCCATAACGGTTGCAATCTTACCAACGCCAATAATCTTCATCTGCTCCCATAACTGTTCTACAAAGCCTTTACCGGAAGCTGGTGGTGTATCTCTACCATCAAGGAAGGCATGAACATATACGTTCTTTAAATCATGTTTCTTAGCTAACTCTAACAATGCATACAAATGAGTATTATGGCTGTGCACACCACCGTCGGATAGAAGACCGTACAGATGTAAATCCGAACCATGTCTCTTACAATTATCAATTGCTGCTAATAATGCCGCATTCTGAAAGAAGATTCCATCTTGTATTTCCTTTGTAATTCTTGTTAACTCTTGATATACAATTCTTCCGGCACCCATATTAATATGTCCTACTTCTGAATTACCCATTTGTCCATCCGGAAGACCTACTGCCATACCACTTGCATATCCTTTTACAAATGGATATTCTGCCATGATACGATCCATATTCGGTGTATTTGCTTCTGCAATTGCATTTGCATCTTCTCTTTCATTTAAACCATAACCATCTAATATCATTAATACCGTAGGTTTCTTACTCATAATATACCTCCATTTGGCTATCCGAGGATAGCATTAAACTACCTTAAAACTAGTTATTTTTTTCTAGAAAATAAGAACTCTATTTCTTATTTTATCACATTTTTGAAAATACGTTACTTACGTGGATGCTCCTCCACAAATCCTCAGACAGGATTATTCACCCTGCCTGAAGTAATCTATCAATTTATGATCTTATTTGTAATTTACGATCTTACCAAAATCTGCTTTTAAGCTTGCGCCGCCTACTAAGCCACCATCAATATTAGCCTGTGCGAATAGCTCAGCTGCACTTGACGCAGATACGCTGCCGCCATACTGAATGCGAATTGCAGCTGCAGTTGCTTCGTCATACATTTCTCCAATGCATTCACGAATTGCCTTACATACTTCCTCTGCCTGCTCAGTAGTTGCAACTTTACCAGTACCAATCGCCCAGATTGGCTCATATGCGATAACTGCTTGTTTTGCCTGATCCGGTGTAACATTTAAGAAAGCAATTTTAATCTGCTGACGAACGAAATCAATGGTAATCCCCTGCTCTCTCTGAGTTAAGGTTTCACCACAACAGATGATTGGTGTAATACCATGCTCAAATGCCTTTAATACTTTTTTGTTTACAGTTTCATCAGTTTCTGCAAAATACTCTCTTCTCTCAGAATGTCCGATGATTACATATTTAACACCAATGCTGGTAAGCATATTCGGAGCGATTTCTCCGGTATATGCACCGCTTTCCTCAAAGTGCATATTCTGTGCACCAATTTCAATATTGGTTCCTTTCGCTGCTTCTAATGCAATGATTAAGGATACCGCCGGTACACAAAATACTACATCTGCTTCCTCTGTTGCTACTAAAGGCTTTAATTCATTAATTAAGGCAACTGCTTCAGCGGGAGTCTTATTCATCTTCCAGTTACCTGCAATAATCTTTTTACGCATGATATTCCTCCTAATTATATAATTAATTAACAGCGTATTATCACTGTTGAATACATGAAACATCCAAATGCTAATTAACTTCGAACTATTAGATTGTAGCAAGCTTTTCTCGAAAAATCAACTAATTGATCAAAGAAAAGCTTGCTACCACCATAAATAATATATGAAATTTTACAAATTAATTATTTATCGTTAGCTGCTGCTATACCAGGAAGTTCTTTACCCTCTAAGAATTCTAGAGATGCACCACCACCGGTAGAAATATGAGTCATCTTATCACCAAAGCCAAGGATATTTACTGCTGCAGCAGAATCACCACCACCGATAATCGTAGTTGCATCGATTTCAGATAATGCCTTTGCTACTGCAATAGTTCCCTTCGCGAAGTTCGGTAACTCAAATACGCCCATCGGTCCGTTCCAAACAACAGTCTTCGCATCTTTAATTGCGTCTGCGTAAAGTTCACGAGTCTTCTCGCCGATATCAAGACCTTCCCAATCAGGTTCAATCTCACCACGATTAACAGTCTTAAAAGGAGCATCATTACTGAATTCCTGTGATACTACTGTGTCGATAGGAATTAATAATTTAACACCTTTCTTTTCTGCCTTTTCCATCATCTTCTTAGCATAGTCAAGGAAGTCAGGCTCTAATAAAGATTTACCAACTTCTTCTCCTAAAGCTTTCATAAAGGTATATGACATACCACCGCCAATGATTAAGGTATCTACCTTATCAAGCAGATTATCAATTACAGAGATTTTACTGGATACTTTTGATCCTCCAAGAATTGCAACAAAAGGTCTCTTAGGACTATTAACTGCATTTCCAAGGAACTCAATTTCCTTTTGCATTAAGTAACCAACCACTGCGGTATCTACAAATTGTGTAACACCAACATTAGAGCAATGTGCTCTGTGAGCAGTACCAAATGCATCATTTACAAATATATCACAGAGGGAAGCAAGTTCTTTGCTAAACGCTTCACCGTTCTTAGTCTCTTCAATTCTATAACGTGTATTTTCAAGAAGAACTACTTCGCCATCCTTCATTGCAGCAACAGCAGCTTTTGCATTCTCACCAACTACGTTGTCATCCTTTGCAAATTTAACTTCCTGTCCTAATAACTCAGCTAATCTTACAGCAACGGGTGCTAAAGATAGTTCCGGCTTCGGCTCACCCTTGGGTTTACCTAAATGTGAGCAAAGAATAACCTTACCACCATCATTCATTAATTTTTTAATAGTAGGAAGCGCCTCTACTAAACGAACCTCGTCCGTAATTCTACCTTCCTGTAACGGAACATTGAAATCACATCTAACTAAGACTCTTTTACCTTTAACATTAATATCATCTACTGATTTCTTATTTAACATATTCTTAACTCCTTTCAAAATAGGCTTATCATCTAAGGATATCTATACTATGTTATAATTCCTCTTACCATCGTCAACACAGGATCTTTTCATGCGATCCTAAAGACGTGATATGTGATGCATCTTCACAGTATCATATGCATTACAAAAGGGTCCGGCCCTGAAAGACCGGACCCATGATGGATCAATTAAGCACGAATAAATTATGCTAATTCAGCAAAGTATTTGATTGTTCTTACCATCTGGCTTGTATATGAATTCTCATTATCATACCAGGAAACAACCTTAACTAAGGATTTGCCATTGTCCATATCCATTACCTTAGTCTGAGTAGCATCAAATAAGGAACCGTAGGTAATACCGATAATATCAGAAGAAACTAATTCATCTTCAGTATAACCGAAGGAAGCACTTGCTGCTGCCTTCATAGCTGCATTAACGTCAGCCTTTGTAACTTTACCGTTAACTACTGCTACTAATTCTGTAGTAGAACCTGTAGGAACAGGAACTCTCTGTGCAGCGCCATCTAATTTACCGCTTAATTCAGGAATAACAAGACCGATTGCTTTAGCTGCACCTGTGGAGTTAGGAACGATATTCACAGCTGCTGCACGTGCTCTTCTTAAGTCACCCTTAGCGTGAGGGCCATCAAGTGTCATCTGATCACCTGTGTAAGCATGGATTGTTGTCATGAAACCTTTTTCAATTGGAGCAAGTTTATTTAATGTATCTGCCATAGGAGCTAAGCAGTTTGTTGTACAAGAAGCAGCGGAAATGATTGTATCGCTAGCAGTTAAAATATTCTCGTTTACGCTAAATACAACGGTAGGAAGATCATCACCAGCCGGAGCAGAGATAACAACTTTCTTTGCACCTGCATCGATATGTGCCTGAGATTTAGATTTAGATGCGAAGAAACCTGTACACTCAAGAACTACATCTACACCAAGTTTACCCCAAGGTAACTCAGCAGGATTCTTCATTGCGTATATCTGAATTTCCTTACCATCAACTACGATGGAATTTTCTTTTGCAACAACTGTATCAGCCTTTGCATATCTTCCTTGTGCGGAATCATATTTTAATAAGTGAGCTAACATTTTAGCGTCTGTCAAATCGTTAATAGCTACAATCTCGTAACCTTCTGCACCGAACATCTGTCTGAATGCAAGACGGCCGATACGTCCAAAACCATTAATTGCTACTTTTACTGCCATGATTAATTCCTCCTAAATGTTTAAATTTATAATTTACTGTTTTATAACAGTAATTAATCAAAAACACGATTCATAAACAATCTTGACTTTTATGAATGATTGCTTGTTCACATTGACAAATTTTTCTCAATGCAAGTTTATTTTACCTAATTTAGATTAAAATATCAAGGTTTTCTTTTTTAGAATCTTGAATTTATGAATATGTTTACTTTTAATATAAAAAGAATTACTTTTTTGTGCATTTTTCATCACAACCATCTTCTTATTACAGTTCACTTTCAACACAATTAACGATGTTAAGCGAATGATCTGAAATTCTCTCCAAATTAATTAATGCATCAATAAATATAACTCCATTTTCAGGTGTACATAGTCCCTGGGATAAACGGTCAATGTGACGTTGTCTTAATGTATTCTTAAGTTCGTCCACCTTATCTTCATAACGTTCTACTTCTTTTATAAAATCAACATTTTCCGTTTCCCTTGCTCTAATTGCATAATCAAAAGAATCTACTGCTACTGTACACACTTCTTTTAATTCTTTGTAGGCATCTTCGGTAAGATAGATATTATTATTAATTTTCTCTAATGCAAGGTCTGCAAGATTCTCGGCGTGATCTCCTACTCTCTCGATGTTTGTAATTGTGTAAAATAGATTATTAACAATTTTCTTTTGTTTTTCGGTAAGCGACAAATTATTTATCTTTACTAGGTATTCGGTGATAACCTTCTGGTGAGAATCAATAACCTTTTCAATTTCAAGAACTTTTTCCGCTTTTTCCTTATTGTTTTTGAGTAGAGCCTCTACCGCTTCTCTCGTATTATCTAAGGTGATACGTCCCATATGAACAACTTCTTTTACTGAGTTTTCAACAGCAAAGGAAGGAGTCTCTAAGATTCTCTCATCAAGATGACGAAGAGTGATACACAACTCATCTCCTTCACAATTATCCTCTTTGGAGTCATCGATAATTAAACCGGATAACTTCACCAAATAATTTGCAAAGGGGAATAAAATGATTGTATTTGTTACATTAAAAAAGGTATGAAAAATTGATATCTCTACACTATTTATTCTAGATAATGCAAGCGCCTGATTCACCCTAAACAGGAAGAACATTGCGATACCAAAAATGATTGCTCCAAGCGTATTGAATAACAAATGAATAACCGCTGCTCGTTTTGCTGTTTTATTCGCACCAACGGAAGATAACAATGCTGTAATGCAAGTACCAATATTTTGACCTAACGTAATAAATATTGCCGAATTCCAATTGACCACTCCTGACATTGCTAATGTTTGTAGAATTCCGACCGATGCTGAGGAACTTTGTATAATAGCTGTTACAATCATACCGGTTAGAATACCTAGGATTGGGTTCTTACCAAGAACAGTAAATGCTTTGGCGAAAATCGGTGCATCACTAAAGGGTGATATAGTGTCGGACATGAACTTTAATCCAACGAATAATATACCAAATCCAATAATGATTTCTGCAATATCTCTCTTCTTCTGATTTTTAGAAATTAATAATACAAATGCGCCAATGGCAATTAGTATTGGTGCAAAAAAGTCTGGTTTCAATAAGGTACTCCATTCATTCATGGAAACCAACCAAGCTGTTACGGTAGTGCCTATATTAGCACCCATAATAACACCTACTGCTTGTCCTAAGCTCAAAATGCCTGCATTAACAAACCCAACGACCATAACCGTTGTTGCTGATGAGCTCTGCATAATACCTGTTACTACTGTACCTACAAGAACTGCAACCAAGCGATTATTAGTCAAATACCCTAACAAGCGCTTCATTTTACCGCCAGCCGATTTTTGCAGACCATCACCCATCATATTCATGCCGTATAAAAACATACCTAATCCACCGGCAAATGTAAAAATTATTGACAAAATTTCAATAGTACTCATACCGCCTCCAAAAAAATAATTATTGCTGTATATTACAGCACATTCTTTTTTATATTATCATATAGTGGCAGTATTCTCTATAATATTTTTGTGAAATTCATGTAAAATAATCACGGAAAGTGATTTTTTTACAGACAAGAAAAAGAGTTTATTATATTGGTATTTATTCTAAAACCCTTTTAAATGCGGCCTATATAATTGTCTCATATGAGATTGAAAGATATGTATATAAATAACGTTATTATGGAAAAAGGACGTTCTTGAACTAAGTTCTTGAACGTCCTGTGCCTTTTAACTATGTTAATTATGACCTTAACTTGTATTCTAATCTGATTTTATCAGCAATCAGAGCTACAAATTCAGAATTTGTAGGTTTACCTTTTCCATTGCTTACGGTGTAGCCAAACAATTCATCAATCGTATCCATTTTTCCTCTACTCCATGCAACTTCGATTGCATGACGTATTGCTCTTTCTACTCTACTAGGCGTAGTTTTATGACGCTTAGCAATGGAGGGATAGAGTAACTTTGTAATGGAATTTAACATCTCAGCATCATTAACTGACATCATAATAGCATCACGTAAGTATTGATAGCCTTTGATATGTGCCGGAACTCCAATTTCATGAATGATATTTGTTACATCAGATTCCAAATTTCTTTCCATATATGCGCTTTTGTTTTCATATGCGCTGACTCTATGATTATCAATTAGCTTATTATGGTAATCGCCTTTGATCTGTTTAATTCTTGATAATATTACATTATTATCAAAGGGTTTCATAATGTAATAATTAGCACCAAGCTCAAATGCGTTCTCCGTAACACCTTCTTGACCTATGGCTGTAATTACTATAAAAGAAGGATTTTTCTTAAATTCCGAGTCCCTTCTCACTTTTTCCATAACACCTAGCCCGTCCAACTTAGGCATAATTAAATCTAATAAAACAACATCTGGTTTTTTCTCTTTGATCATATCCAAAGCATCAATTCCATTTTCCGACTTACCTACTACTTCGATATCTGAATCTTCCTTCAATATATCTTCTAGTAGATTCACCATCCTCTCGTTGTCATCAACAATAGCTACATTAATTTTACTCATTTACTTTTCCAACCTCCATTACATTTATTTGTTCTTCTCTCTCCTTAAAATGTTCCTAAAACATTCCTCTTAACTCTTTATCTTTTGCCAAAGGTTGTCTGTAGCGGTATTCACTAAACGTGAAATTTTGTGTAGCCCTTTTGCTTTTATGTTGTTTGCAAATATATTATACATCTTCCTTAATAGTGCGTCAATATTTATCAAATAAGCAAATTTACCAAATTATTAGTAACAAAATATGACTTTTTTTATTACTAATTTACATTAATAGGCAATAAACAACACAAATAACCAAAAACCAACACATGAATACGCCTGTAAATAATTACCATAAATGAATTATATCTGCTAACATATAAACTATCAAACGTTTCTTGTCGCACCATTCGACAGCGAGAAAAGGAAATAAATTGTATGAAAAAGTCATTGACACAACATTTTGTGTTATTGGAAATAAAAACCAATTTATATGCTGTAACATTGAGCACAATTTAAATTATTTTTAGCATATTTCGTCGACTTTTTATTATAACAAAACTACTTATTATTCTAAATTATTTACCATGTTTTCGATGAAAGTACCGTAACCTTTCGTTGAATCCTGTATAAAAACATGCGTAACAGCACCTATTATCTTATTATTTTGGATAATTGGGCTACCGCTCATACCTTGAACGATACCTCCTGTTAAATCAAGTAATCTTTCATCTGTAATACGTAGTACAATACCTTTGCTGTGGTTACTATTACTTAAATCTACACTTTCAATCATAATTTCATAATCTTCAACTTTATCCTCAATAGTACAACGAATCATTGCTTTCCCTTTTTTCACCTCTTGCTTTAAGCCTATCTCAAGAGGGGTGGATTGTGCTTCATGACCAATATTATTACCTACGGATCCAAAAATTCCTTGATAAGTATTCTCTGTAATCTTACCCAATTTGTATTTATCACTTTGTCTGATCATTCCGATTAGTTCACCAGGCTCGCCTTCTTTGCCTTTGATAATGGACATAATTTCAGCCGTATAAATGGTCCCCTGTTTTACATCCATCAAAAGTCCTGTATCAATATCTGTAATTCCATGACCAAGTGCTCCAAATTGACCATCCGATGTCACAAAGGTTAACGTTCCTATGCCTTGGGTATTATCACGAATCCACGCACCGATTTTATAACTTCCACTCGCTGTCTTAACAGGTGTGATACGTACTGTTATTTCTTCTTCGTTTCTTCGAACTAATAGTGTGACATCTTCGCCGTTACATTTTTGAATTTCATCAATTAATTCATTCTTTTTACTAAGTGATTTACCATTAATTTGTAATATATAATCACCGGATTTCAACTTATGATTAATTGGCTCATAATTTAGGCCATCCTCACCTGTTATTCTCCCACTACCCAGTACTAAAATACCATCTGTTTCTACATAAATTCCAATTGGTGTTCCACATGGTATTAATTCTGTAGTTTCAATTACATCCAAAGAAATATTCTTAAATTTAAAAATCCCGAATAACTTTAAGCTAACATTATATTTTCCTGTTTGAGATGATTGTAGAGTAAATGGCTCTGTCAAATCAATGTTAATCTGATTAGACGGTACTCTAAGATCATTCACACTTATAACGCCAACATCTTTCGTATCAATGTTTGCTTCCATTGGCATATTAAAGTTAAAGCTTTCTTCATTACCAACTACTATTTTAATTTCATTCGGAATGCTTTTCTCTATATAATAATAAAGATAATAAACGATAAAGAATATATTTAGAATAAATAGTAATATTAAACACCTTCTGTATATCTTCTTGCTCCTCATCTTTCACCTCATGCCTTTAATAATATGCTTCTTGTTGTATGATTTCGCAATATACGACAAACCAATTCACTTATTTTTAATAAAAAAAGATATACAATCGTATTGTATATGCCACAATAGTATTGTATATCCTCACTTTTAGTATTCGTTATTTTTCATTTTTCAAGCTTGTATTTTTTAGTAGCAAGTGCTAATGTTCTCATTTCCTTCGCACTTTCTCTTACACGATCCGTTATTTGGGCACCTCCAAGAATTCTTGATAATTCTTCAATGGAATCATTTTCCTTTAATTCCTTTATCATTGTTTGTGTAGTAATACCATTCGTTTGCTTTTCGATAATATAATGAGCATCTGCCATGGCCGCAATCTGAGCCAAATGGGTAATACAAATAATCTGATGATTTTTTGCGATTAGTGACAATTGCTCTGATACCTTCTGTGCAGTTCTTCCGCTTATACCAACATCAATTTCATCAAAAATTAAAGTCTCAATCTCATCCTTATCTGCCAGTACCGATTTGATTCCTAGCATAATTCTGGATAATTCACCACCGGAGGCAACTTTTGATAAAGGTTTCATTGTTTCACCAGGATTCGTTGATATAATAAATTCACCGTCATCAAATCCATTGACAGAGTAATGATCCATCCTTACAAATATCATATCAAATTGCACATCCAAAAAATTAAGTGCAACTAATGCTTCTTTCATTTTTATGGTCAGTTCTTTCGCTTTGTTTTTACGAATGAACGATAAACGTTCGGATAAGCTCTTTAGCTTGTCTTCTGCTTCTTCTAACTTCTTATGAAGTTTATCCATATATAAATCATAATCCCGGTATTTCTCAAGTTTTGCTTCGCATTCCTTTGCATGAGCTAATACTTGTTCTATACTTGCTCCATATTTTGCTTTAAGGTGATTCACTAAATCAAGACGTTTTGTTACTTCCTCCAGTTCCTCCTCCGGATTGTCCATATCCGATAAGTACTGAGATAAATCCCGATTGAGATCATTCATCAATCCATCAATATCAGTAAGCTGATTTAAGAATCCATGTATTGTATCATCATATTCCGCAAGCTTTAATAATTGTCTAAGTGCTCTACCAATACCATCACCGGCAGCATTTGGCTCATACCCGGTTAAACGATATACACTTTGCAAGCCTTCTGAAATAGTATTTGCATTGGATAACTTCTTATACCGCGTGGCAAGCTCCTCGTCTTCTCCGATAACTAACGAAGCCTTTGTTATCTCATGGGCTTCATATTCTAAAAAAGAAATCTCTCTTAATCGTTTATCTTCATCAATACCCGATTGATCATATTCCTGCTTAATCTTAGTATATTCTCTATAGCTTTGCTCCAATTCCTGCTTTAATGAACCAATCTCATCTTTGGCAAAACGATCTACTATCTCCATATGTTTTGCTTTATGTAACAGTGATTGATGTTCATGCTGACCATGGATATCGATTAATAATCCTGCAATCTCGGATAATGCC